>JAKPPK010000182.1 GCA_029547385.1 Candidatus Latescibacterota bacterium | reverse complement strand
CGCTTTGCCAGCCACTCTGCGTCAACCAGCATGCCGAAACGTTCTTCGAAGGAGAGACCCTGCATGCCCGGCTGCTCCTGCAGCCAGGCGAGCTTGTCGGCCATAGCGGTGAGCTTCATCTCACGGAGTTTATGATGCGTTGCCTTGTCAAGCATTCGCGTCACCCCCGTAATAGCTACCTCCGCGCAGGTTTTCATGCCGGATTGGCGCGGACGGTCTTTTGTTCGGTTCCGAGGCCATGCGCTTGAACAGCATGCTGAAGTACTTGTAGGTGAACACGTTCTTTTCCTTCGCCGCACGACACACGGCCTCCATGCCGGCGGCGGACAGTGATTCGCCCATGCGCAGGACACCCGCGCACGTCTTGAACGCCTGTTCCGGATGCTCCCGCCTTTGGATGAGGAAGCGGATGTAGGCCTGGGTTTCGGGGCCGAACTTCCGGGCCCACGCTTCAAACCGTTCGGGGGTCCAGTCCGTCATGGCGCGATGGTTGGACGGCATGTGCTCCGGCAGGGTGACATACCGAATCTGGCTCGCGCAACTGCGGATGTGGGACGCGATCCGCTCATGGTCGCTGAACACCTCAATGGCGTTGGCTGTCGCCCTCAGTTCCAACAGCTTGCCCGCGTAGAGGTAGGGGACGCTGTAGAAATGCCCGTCATACTGGACGTGGTAGTCCATGCCTGCCCGAACTTGTTTCCAGTCCGCGCATTCATAGCGGGTGGACGGCAGCGGACGTAACAGAGGTTGTTCCGTTTCCTTGAAAACGGATAGCCTGCTCCCCGGAAGCTTCTGGAACGGCTTGCGGTTCACTTCCTCCAACTCGTCGCGCACAGCCTCCCACAGTTCGTCAAAGCCATGAAACTGCCTGTGCCTGAGCTTGGCAATGATCCGCCGCTCGACGATTTGCACACCCGTTTCCACCGGCGCCTTGTCCTTCGGCTTCCGAACACGCGCCGGAACGATCGCTGCCCCGTAGTGCCGCGCCATATCTGCGTACGTCCGGTTCGCTTCCGGGTCGTGCGAATCTATCTTTGAAACGGCGGTCTTTGCATTGTCTGGCACGATGATCCTGGGAACGCCGCCATAGTACTCGAACGCGTGGACATGCGCGCTGATCCATGCCTGCTGCCCCATATCCCGGAATGGCTCGACGTACAGGTACGAGCTCGCCGGAAGCGCCCCCACAAACAGATAGACCAGATGCTTCTCGCCTCCGCTATCCGTGTACGACATGGTGTCGCCCGCCCAGTCCACCATGATGCGCTCACCCGCCTTGTAGATCTTGTGCATGTACACGTCATTCATCTTCCTGAACGCCCTGTAGCGCGTACAGAACTGCGTGAACATCAGTCCGTCCGGGTGCTCGGTCTTGTACTCCTCCCAAAGCAGCGTCAGCGTGACGCCCTTCTTCTGCATCTCCCGGTGGACGTACTCCATGTCCGGCTCGGCGTATTTCTGATTCCCATCCTTCTCTACCGGAGGGTACAGGATGCTGCCCAGTTCCTTGTTGTTCAGCTTCACGGGGTAGCTGATCCCCGCCGCCCGTGCCTTCGCCAGAATCCCGGATACCGTCCCCAGCGACACCTTTACCGAATCTGCAATCTCGCGTTGGCTCAGTCCTACCTCGAAGTGCTGCCGTAGAATTTCCCGTGCCTTGTCCATTCCCGTTCTCCTCATTCTGCTTTCCTCCGCATTTGTACTGGCGGAAGAATAGCTGTATTTCCAGCTTGCGGCAAGAGGTGTTCAGGTATTCCCGTTCAGACGTTCACGTGCCCCGTCCCGCCGTTCAAATACCCCCGTTCTTGTGTTCAAGTACGGCCGTCGCGGTGTTCAAGTCATCCCGGAATTGGCGTTCAAGTGTTGCCGAAATATGCAATACCGTTCATGTGTAATCCCCTCTCTTTCGTTTTGGCAAGCGAAATTATAGTATTCATTTTTAAAAAATCTTTGTACTATCATTGGATAAATTGATAACGCAGCTTGAAAAAATCA
>JAKPPK010000180.1 GCA_029547385.1 Candidatus Latescibacterota bacterium | reverse complement strand
GCAGAACGGCGTGCCCACCTCGTCCATCCGGCGATATCTGCGCCCGACGGCGCCGCTT
This sequence comes from Candidatus Latescibacterota bacterium, assembly GCA_029547385.1. Classification (GTDB taxonomy): domain Bacteria; phylum Latescibacterota; class MWCZ01; order MWCZ01; family MWCZ01; genus MWCZ01. Next base: position 1,323 of record JAKPPK010000180.1, on the reverse strand, counting down.
TCGTCGTAGAACACGCGGAAATAGGGGTTCAATTGCCGTTCGATCTGACGCGCCTTTTCCGGCATTCCGTCGCGCTTGACCAGCGGGAAAATGCCGGCTTTTACCGGAGCGAGACGCGGATGCAGGTGGAGCACCGTCCGTGTGTCGTTTTCCAACTGCTCGACGTCGTATGCGTCGCACAGGTACGCGAGCAGTGTGCGGTTTACGCCTGAAGATGCCTCGATGATGAATGGGATATATCGCTCGCGCGTCTGGTCGTCGAAAAAGCTCAGGTCCTTGCCGGAGAACTCGGAATGACGCCGCAGATCAAAGTCCGTTCGGTTGTGGATACCTTCTATCTCACCCCATCCGAAGGGGAACTCATACTCGATGTCCACGGCAGCGGAGGCGTAATGCGCCAGTTTTTCATGCGGCACGAGGCGCAGTTTTTCCGGTCGTATGCCCAGTTCCGCGTAGTAACGGAGTCGTTTGTCTCTCCACGCATTGAACACGTCCATGTCCATACCCGGCTTCACGAAGTACTGCATCTCCATCTGCTCGAACTCGCGGGACCGAAACACGAAGTAGCGCGGGTTAATCTCGTTTCTGAACGCCTTCCCGATCTGAGCGATCCCGAACGGTATCCGCCTTCTCATCGCCGTCATGATGTTCTGGTAGTCAACGTAGATCCCCTGACACGTTTCCGGGCGCAGATACACGACGGACGCCGCTTCTTCAACGGGTCCGATGAACGTTTTCAGCATCAGGTTGAATTTGCGCGGAGCCGTCAGCGTCCCTTTCATGCCGCAGGCCGGGCACTGGCCTTCTTTCTCGATCTGGTCATCCCGGAAGCGCGCCTTGCAGTGAGTGCAGTCCACCAGAGGGTCGGTGAACTCCGCAACGTGCCCTGAAGCTTCCCAGACGCGAGGGTGCATGAGAATGCTGGCGTCGAGACCTTCGATATCGTCCTCTTCCACTGTCATGGCGCGCCACCATGCATCCTGAACGTTCCGCTTCAACTCGACGCCAAGCGGACCATAGTCCCAGCAACCGTTCAGTCCACCGTATATCTCGCTGGATTGAAAAATGAAACCCTTCCTCTTGCACAGTGAGACGATTTGCTCCATCGTATCCACAGCCATGAAAACTCCTTCGTTGACCTGTGTCGTTGACAACCCGTTCGCAGAAACGTGTGCTGAATCGGCCTATTGGTCGCGTTCAGTAACCAGCATATCAAGTGACCGCAAATGGTCAAATCCCGGGACATGAAACCGGAAATACCGTTCAAAGAGGGTGCGAATTTCTCTGTTTTGCGTCCGCGGAATGGTGCGTTCCGGCAATGCG
>JAKPPK010000176.1 GCA_029547385.1 Candidatus Latescibacterota bacterium | reverse complement strand
GCGTTCAGACCATCGGGGTCATCGGGGGTTAGCATGGCGATAGCTTCATCGAACAGTTCCTTCGTGTTCTGGAAGCCACGCATGATTCCACCGATAGCACCACGCCACACGAGTTCCTTTGTCCAGAACCAGCCGGGGTTTTCCTTGTGGTCTGCCCATGAGTTCGCTTGTTCAGCGGTCAGTCCGCCGGTCTTGAGGCCCGTGAGAACGTCCGTCTTGTCGAGGTCCAGAAGACCAAGCTGTGCGTACTTCTCACGGAATATAACTTCGTTCACAGCCTCAGGTGTGTACCTGCCCTCAAGCAGACCGCGCTGAAGCTCGTCTTTTTTTACCTTCATCAACGAGGGGTCGAAGCGGGGAGTGGGGCGGGTTGCAAGCTCACCCCACTCCTGCTCGTACACGTTCTCGCTGACATCGGATTGGTACATCGTTGCCATGCGTTATCCTCTCAAGGATTTAGTTCATGTTGTTCACCCGGTCATACGCTTCCTTCACGGCGGGGTTTCCTTCCGCCGCGTTTTTCATCACACCTGCCGCCGACTTCTTCACACTACCTTTGACGCTGGTAGGCTGTTTCTGCGGGGGTTTCTCCCCGTACTTACTTGCCGGGACTTCGGGATGAGAGATGTAGGTCGGGGGAGCAGACGGGTTGTTGTCGTACTTCGTCTGAATCTGGTTGAAGACAAGGTTTGCCTTCTTGTTGTATTCCTCAATGGGAATGGTTGTGTTCCCATTCATGCGCCATTGTTCCGCGCGCCACTTCGACATCGTGTCGTGGTACTCATTGAACTTCTGCTGACCGTTGGGATCTTTCAGTCGAGAGAACTCATCCGATGCGAGATAGATGGACTTGTACTGACCGTCCGTCTGATAGATGTCGTGCATATTGGTGTTGACACCAGCGTTGCGGTGACGCTCGTTGTTCTGGTTGATGTGATAGGCCAGCGTGGTCATGTCCGTCTTGGAGATGAGACCGCCGTAGGTCCGCAGGTCCGAAGAACTGATGGAACCGTTGGCGACTTTCTGCATCAACATTTTGAACGTGCCGGGGTCAGACGTTGGACGCCACGCGCCCTTCTTAGACGCCTCGACCATCTCCTTCATCATCAACATTTCCTCACGGTCAAACACGGGGTTCAACGGGTCGGAGTTGAGATTCAGCGCATCCTCTGCGGCTTGCAGGGTTGCGGGGTCGCCGGTCTCAAAGAACTTAATGAGGTTGGCTGTGATGTACCGGGTTGCCTCATGTGCCTTCGTCTTGCGCTCGTAGTCCTTGATTTCCTGTTTGCGAATCTGGACGTTGAGGGCTTCCATTTGAACCTTCTCTACCAGCGGCGAACTCGCTGTCTGAACCACAGCGATACCGTCCTTGCCGACAACCTTTGTCCATCCGATTGCGGCGTGGTCCCCGCTGTTGTTCATGTACGCGGACGAAGCGGCAAGAGCCGTCGTAGTCACGTCGATAGCCCGAAGACCGATGCTCTTTGCCGTCTTGATGTACTCGTCAACCTTCTCGCGCATACGGGCGTCCGCCTCATCCTGAGTGATAGCCCCGTTGCGGACTGCGGCCTGATACTCCTGATGCCAAGCTTGCAGATTGAACATCATGTCTTCATTGAACCGTTTGACGGTGTCCCGGTGCATGAGGTCTTTGTACTGTGCGTTAGCCGCGCCCTCAGCTTCAATCGCCATGTTCCCGAAGGTCGTGGCGTAAGCGGGGACTTCAAGTTCACCGGAGTATTTGGCGATAAGCTTCTTCTTTCCCGCCTCAAATTCAGCCGGGTCTGCTTGCCAGTTTTCTTCGGTGTAAGCT
>JAKPPK010000170.1 GCA_029547385.1 Candidatus Latescibacterota bacterium | reverse complement strand
CGCCACGCCGCGATGTTCCGGGACTACGCGGAGGAGGGGGTCGAACTGGGTCTCCACGTGCATCCCCAGAGTTTCGGGGACCACAAATACGGCAGATACCTCGGCGAGTACGACGCCGATATGCAGAGGAAAATCATCAGCGAAGCGATGACCGTGTTCGCTGATGCTATCGGATGGGCGCCCCGTTCGTTTCGTGCGGGCAATGACTCTGCAACCGATGACACTTTCCGGGTTCTGTCGGAGTTGAGGTTTCTTGCGGGCTCAGTCTCCTGTCCCGGGCGGGAGGTTCCCAAATACGCGGCCCGGTGGGAAACAGCATACCGATATGCGCATTGGGCGCACCGCTCGAACCGCCTTGTTCCGGGCGATCTTCCCTTTTTCGAAGTGCCCATGAGCACTCATCCGACGGAGCGCAGTCCCGACGGCCTTGCGCACGAACTGCGCATCGAATGGGGGCCATTGAAAGACTGGCAGCAGCCGATCATCGAGGCGGTCCTCGCCGACATGGAAACCAACCGCGTCGCGTTCAAATCGCTGTGTTTCATCACGCACAACACCTTCGCGTATGATGACGCGTCCATCCCGCAGAGTCAGACCCTGCGCGATACCCTGGCGTTCCTGCGGACGTTGGCGCCACGTTTCACGATCAAAGCGACCACCCTCACCGAGGCACGTGAAACATTCAGTACCATGTGCCCGGTTTGATCGAGCAATCGCCACAAAACGAGAAGGCGAACACGACCTCCGTGTTCGCCTTCCTTTTCCGCAGAATAGAAGTTCGTCAGGACGCCGCGAGACCTCTTCGCGTAACCACCGCGTGAATCATCCAGCCCACAAGCGCGGTTCCGGCAACCAGCAGCACAAGAAAAAGAACCACCACATCCCATGCCGGGTTCACGGGTTGTTCGGCCACGACGAAGCGCGTGCCAACGTACGCCTCGCGAACGATGGAGCGCATCACCGTCATGATAATGATCGTCAGGCCGATGCACGCTGTTCCAGCGATCGTCATCCACGGTCGTTTTTTGCCAATAACGGCAACCAGAATCAGGGCAACCGCCACAAGCGCGAGCAGGACGGCAACACCGAAGAGGGCTGTGGCCACGTGGTCCTGTCCCATGAACAGCATCATCACGCGCGGGCGGAGCGCAATCAGGAACCAGATGCCTGTCGCGATCTGAACAATCGTGGCGCCGACAAACGTGAACCCGCCCGCCCGTACCGCGACCGCTTTGAATTCAGCATCCGACCGTTCCAGCAATCCGACAAACACCGCAAGAAGACCACCGACCGAAACCGCGCCGGTAATGAAGTGGAGAAAACGCGGCGCGAAAATCGAATCGCCCGTGAACGGGAGAAAACCGCTCGTCCACGAACGTTGGATCCCCAGGAAACGCTCGGGCATAACCATCAATGTCATATTGCTCACATACAGAAACGCAATCACCAGAAACGCCACGACGGCGACCGCGCCGACGACCAGCGCCCGCGGATTTGCGAAATCGTTCGAAAGCGAGAAGTAGTAATGCCCGTAGTACCCGACAAGCAGAATCGCAATCACACTGAGCCAGGGCCACGCCATGAGAACCGACGATGTGTAAAACAGCGGGCCGTACATCGCCTGAAGGAAAAGCAGAGGCGGCACGCCCAGAGTTATCGTCATTGCGATGGCCGCAGGGAGGACCGACGTCATTCGTCTGGCGAGCCGAACGTGGTTCTTTCGAGACCCGCGCTTTCCCCAAACCGCCAGGAACAGCGCCACCACGCCGCCTCCCAGCACGACGTTCATGGGGATGACGTGAAAAATGAAAGTCAGCCCGCTGAGGAACTGCATCAACCACACCGGTGCCGGCAGAGCAATGGGATCGATTGAAGGGATGATCGCTTCGTTCATCGCGCACCTCCCGCCGCAGGAGCGTCGTTTCCGATTGAGGCAAGCCACGCTGCAAGAGCCTGCCGTTCTGCTTCCGGTCCTTCGTAAGGTGGCATGTACCCGCGCAGACTCTCCAGCCTGCCCAGCCGTTCGTACGCAATGGACTGGGTCCACCCTTTCACATGCTGGCGGATGGCGTTGCGCCCGTCAATCGTATGGCAATTGGCGCAGTGAACCGAGTACGCCGCTTCGCCGCGGGCCAGAGGATCCGCACTCAGGCTGTCCGTTGCTGCGGCGGCGGTTCGCGCCGGCAGAGCGCTTGGGTTCAGCGAAGCGAGCCACTTCGCCAGCGCCCGCCGTTCCTCAGGATTCCCCACAAACGGAGGCATGAACCCTTTGAGCTGGTCCAGATACGTCAACTGGTGCTCGATGAAGGGTTCCGGCCAGCCTTTCACGAGCAGCCGCACGCCGTTGTACCCGTCCACGGTGTGGCAATGGGCGCACGCGAGCGTGAATATCTCCCGGCCAGCAATCAACGCGTTCTGAGGAGTCGCCTTGCTCACCAGCGCCCATTTCGCGTTCCGCAGCACGCCCTCCTGCTGAAGCCTGGCAACGTCCCGTTTCAACACCGCGTTTGAATACATGTAGTCGTAGATGATGTACGGCTTGCGCGCTGCTTCCCGCCCAAACTCGGTCACACCGGTAACCGCAAGGCCCAGCACGAGAAACAGAAGCGCAACCGGCGTGGAAACGCTTTGCGGATTTCGGTAGGCAATCAGGTACGCGAACGCGAAAATGATCGCCGAAATGCCCAGGCTCAACGCCGCGAAAATCGTGAGCACCACGGCACGCCCCATGAACATGTCCTGCGCGAGCGAAGGCAACGTAAAAACAAACCACGCCGCGAATATCGGCAGGCCAATGAACGCAGGAAGCAACCACGTGGAGGCGTATCGGACGAGTTTGTCATGAGTCTCGCCGGCAGGTTCTCTGGACGCCATCAGGAGAGCATACAACCCGGCAAGAGCAAGGCACACGCAGGTCCGGATGAGCACGCTCGGGAAATACGACGGGTTGAAGAAACCTGTCCAGAAGCCTCCCGTTTCCACCCATCTTCCCGGGGTCAGCATGAAAGCCAGAATGCCATTGATAACGACGAGGCTGCCCCACGCCGCCCCGGCGTACGCCCAGCCGATGAACTGATGCGTTTTCTGGTCCACGCGATCCCAGCCGTAGTAGTACAGCAGTGCTGCGGCAATCTCCACGAGGAACAGCACCCACTCCATTGCCCAGCCGAACACGAAATTGTGGATCAACGCGGAGGTGGCGTCAGGGTGGACAAGACCGATGGAAAACCAGATGCCGACACCCGTCACTGCTCCGAACACCAGTGTCATCAGGACGAAAAACAGCGTGTTCCGTTTCGCAAATGCAATGTATTCGGGTTTCCCCTTCCGAATTCCGATCCGCTCGGTCCAGGCAAGAAAAATCCCGCCTCCAATGGCAAAATGCGAAACGAACACGTGGGGAATAGCGATCAATGCGATGACGAGTCCCCCGCCGAGCAGCGGGACGTCCCAGAACGGGTAATTCATAAGCCAGCTCCCCTCCCTCGTTCATGACCGGAACGGCTTCGCGGCGGAGGCACGTTCCTGCATGTGCCTCCGCCACGCTTTCACGGTAATCACCGCGCGAGCGCGGTCACCACCTTTCTGATTGCGCGGGCAATGTCATCGCTGTCCGCCGCGGTGAGTCTGGGACTCAAACCGATGTGGATCGTTCGCCCGAGATAGTCCAGCGTTTTGGGACACATATCCTTGCTGTACTCCACGCTCCCCTTGTAAACGGAAGGATGCCACGGACTCCAGTTGGAGGATCGTCCGCGCTTTTCCAGAACGTACGTCCAGTTTGGATAAATGTGCCGGTCCGGAATCTCCTTGCTGAACATTGTTCCGCACGGTATCCCTTCCGCATTCAGTGCCTTTGCGTATGTATTAGCGATTTCCGCATCCGGCGCAAAAAACATCAGGCAGACCGACGCGTCACCCGATTCGTCGGGCACGTCCTGAAGAGTAATCCCGGCAAGCCCGCGAATCTGGTTCACGATTCGGTACTTGGCGTTGTGCAGGCGTTCGACAATGCCTCGGAGCCTCCCCATTTGAACCAGCGCGATCGCTCCGCTCACTTCGCTGATGCGGAATCCTTCTCCAGGAATCGGCCTTATGGCCGTCTCTTCCGGCTTCCAGAACCCGAAAGCGGAATCGTGCGCCATGAGAATTCTCTCGAACACCAGACGGTCGCCGGTAACCACCATGCCGCCTTCGCCTGCGGTTATGGTTTTCGACATCTGATAGCTGTAGCACCCGACGTCCCCGATACCGCCCAGAGTTTTGCCCTTGTACTTGCCGCCGTTCGCCTGTGCCGTGTCTTCGATGACTTTGATTCCATGTTTCTTCGCAATCGCGCAGATCTCGTCCATGCGACACGGTGTTCCGCGCATGTGGACAGGAATCACAGCTTTGGTAAGCCCGGTAATCTTTCGCTCAAGATCCTCCGGATCCAGCGTCAAAGAATTGTCCACTTCCGCGATCACCGGAACCGCTCCCACCGTAACCACTGCGGCGGCGGTGGCGATATACGTATAACCCGGCACGATGACCTCGTCGCCCGGTCCGATATCAAGCCCGACCAGAGCACAGATCAGCGCCGCAGTCCCGCTGTTGACGGCGAGGGCGTAATCCCGTCCCGTGAACTCGGCAACGGCCTTTTCGAGTCTCGCAGTTTCCGACTCCTCTTTCGCGATGTACCGAAAAACCCTCTTTTCCCGCAGCACTTTGAGCACCGCTTCTTCTTCTTCCACTCCCATCTCGTATGCGCCCAACCACGAGGGCGGAAGAGGTGCGGTACGAACAGGCGTGCCTCCATCAATCGCCAAACGGTCACTCATAAAAACCTCCCTGTCCCGGGCGTGAATCGCGGGGTTTGCCGTTATCCCGCGTATCCAATATACTCCACACTCAGAGGCGGACACAGGGCAAGTTATGACGGAAGCGCAGGCTTATGCCAGCGAACTGGGAAATCCGAAAGAAGGCGAAACCATGGTGGAAATAACGCAGGGAACAGACCCGGGCATCTGCATCGTCCGTTTCAGTCAGGGCGCCAGGATTTGCGGACAACTGGCGGACCTGCTGAACCCCGTAGACCCAGCGACCTTCCACCAGTACCGCTTGCCGGCCAGAACTCCGGTGGAACTGCACTTCCACGATTTCGACGAATACTGGTGGTTTGTGGAAGGACACCCGACCGTTACGATGCGCGGCAAGGACGGCAGGATGGTGGAAGAGATTCTCCAGCCACCGGATATGGTAGCGTGCGTTCGGGGATTTGAACACACGTTATATGCGGACCACGACCTTGTGTATTACCAGTTTTCCAGTGTTCGGACCGGCAGCGAACGGGAAGGCCATCTATCACGCGCGGGGTAACCTTAGGCAGGGCACGACCACTGTTTCTCCGCTTTGTCGAGTTCCGCTCTGGTACCTATGTCAATCCACCTGCCTTCAAAAACGTATGCCGCAACCTCGGTGACCGTACGCATCCACTGAATGAGGTGGCCCGCTTTGTCCGGACCGCGGCCCTCTTCGAGGTAACGGCGGACAAGGGGAACGTCCTGTCTGCGAAGAGCGTAGCAAAGGATGCCTATCAGAGGGCTCGTCGGCGTTTCCGGTTTCTCAACGAACGAAGAAACCAACCCCTTCTCGATGTGCACTTCGCTGTAGAGCGATACGAGATCCAGAGAGCCCACGTCGTAGCACCCCAGAACTGAACGCCCCGCCGCGCGCTGGAGATCTCTCAAAGGGCGCAGCGAAAAGTCGAAAAGATTGTCACCGCCAACGATAAGCAGGTCGTCGTCAACTGACTGCGTTTCGATGGCGAATTGAATATCTCCGATTGCCCCCAAACGGTCTGCGTTTGACGTCGTCCCGTCGCTCAACGGCACCACATCGAATGGCCGCTGCTGGGTTTTTGCCCACTCCACGTAATCCTGGAAAAACTTCGCATTCGTCACGACGTACGTCGTGTCGACATCTCCCAGTGTTTCGATGCCGTCGAGGACGTAATCGACGATCGGTCGGCCGTTGACCTTGAGGAGCGGCTTGGAGGCCTCCAGTGTAACCGGGTGGAGGCGGGTGGCGTAGCCACCGGCCAGAACCAGCGCTTTCACGAACGCTCCTTTTCCGGCAAAAGAACTCGCACCATCATTCGCCTTCCTCGAATCCGTGGCGGCGTCTGAGTTCCTCCCGTTTGGGGTGGCGTGCCCAGTGGGCGGGCTCGGGCCATCGGTCAGGCACAGTGAGTAATACACTGTCGCCTTCCACGCGCACCTGAAACAACGTAAGCGGGCCCGCTGTCGTCAGCGGGGCCCCGTCAGTCACACGCCAGAGATATTGATGCCGCGGGCATTCCACCGCATTGGCGTGAAGCGTCCCCAATCCCAGCGTGCTGCCGGCGTGCGGGCATCGGTCGTCAAATGCGAAGAATGCGTCACCAACTCGACACAACGCGACCCGGTGCCCGTCCACCTCTACGATTCCGAGGCTGCCGTCCTGCCATTCTTCCGTCTTCGCAACAACAACCTCGTAGGCCAACGCCGCCTCCCTTTCCTGGTATACCTTCCTTCTCAGTAGATAACCGCTCCTCCGACCACTGTCAACCGATGTTGCCCGCGCCCGGCAATCCCGAGTATTTTTTTGTTGCAAAATGGGAGGCGTTCGTGCCCGAAACACCTATTTCTTCGAACGACACACTGCGAGGCGTCCTCGATCATGTCACCTTCCGCAACGATGATACCGGCTTTACGATCGCACGGCTCGTGCGTGAGCCTGACAAGGTGCCGGTAACGATAGTGGGCACTATCCCCGCCTGCACAATCGGGGAAACGGTTGAAGTCTCCGGCGAATGGAAATCACACCCGTCATACGGCGAGCAGTTGCGCCTCACCAGCTATCGTACAATTCTGCCTTCGTCTTCGGAAGGACTGAAACGTTACCTGGGCAGTGGCCTGATCAAGGGAATCGGGCCTGCGTTTGCAGAGAAGATCGTACGGAAATTCGGCGCGGAGACTCTGGACGTAATCACGAAACACCCGGACCGGCTCCGCGAAATAGAAGGAATCGGCCCCACCCGCGTAAGACAGATTCAGGCGGCATGGAGAGAACAGGCAGATATCCGCGAACTGATGCTTTTCCTGCAACATCACGAAATCCCCACTGGAGTCGCACATCGCATTTACCGCAAGTACGGCGCTGAATCAGTCGCAGTGATCAAGGCTGACCCGTACCGCCTCGCGGACGAAATTTCCGGTATCGGGTTCAAGACCGCTGACAAGATCGCGGAACACGTCGGCATAGGGCAGGACGATCCCCGCCGCATCGAAGCCGGAATCAAATACGTCCTGAACCGCTCCACCGAACAAGGCCACACATACCTTCCGGCAGACGAATTGACGCAGGAAACAGCGCAGCAGCTTTCGGTTCCCGTTTCGGCGATTTTGCCGATAATGGAGCGCGCGGCGCGAGCCGGTGAAATCCTTTTTGAGGCCAATCGTGTCTCACTCCCGCGGTATGTGTTCTGCGAACGCCAGATCGCACAGTGCCTTGCTGATCTGATCACGCACCATCCTTCACCCCGCAACAATGAAATTCAGGCGTCGGTGATAGCCCGCGTCGAATCGCGCACCGGTGTGCAGTATGCGCCTGAACAGGCTGCGGCGATCATGGCATCGTTGCAAGAGGGAGTCCTCGTCATCACGGGGGGACCGGGAACCGGCAAAACCACAACCACCCAAGGGATCGTGAGTGAGCTGGTCGCGGAACGAAAGAGACTTCTCCTCTGTGCGCCTACGGGCCGGGCCGCCAAACGACTCGCCGAAGTGACCGGGCACGAGGCAAAGACGATTCACCGTCTCCTTGGTTTTGTTCCCGGCGGGCATGAATTCCAGCACGACGAGCGGCATCCACTTCCCGCGGATGTGGTTCTTGTGGACGAAGCCTCAATGGTGGACACGGAGCTCTTCCTCCATTTGGTGCGGGCGCTTCCTTCCGGATGCAGATTGATCCTTGTCGGCGATGCGGACCAGTTGCCGTCGGTGGGACCGGGTCAGGTGCTCCGCGACATCATCGCTTCTCAGGTTGTTGCGACGGTGGCGCTGCGCACGGTGTTCAGGCAGGCACAGGCGAGTATGATCGTGACAAACGCCCATGCCATCAATCAGGGTGTTTTCCCGCAGCTTCCGAACACACGCGAAGGCGATTTTTTCTTTGTCTACCGGGAAGATCCCGAGGAAATAGCCGCTACGATCGCCGACCTCGTGACACGCCGCCTTCCCTTCCGGTACAAGCTCAACCGGTTCACGGAAATCCAGGTGCTGACACCCATGTACCGCGGGGAGACCGGGGCTAATGCGCTGAACAAACTGCTTCAGGAGAAACTTAACCCCGGAGGTGCCTCCGTGCCACGCGGGACTACGGAGTTCCGCGTGGGTGACAAGGTTATTGTGACGCGCAACAATTACTCCAAGATGGTTTTCAATGGAGATATCGGCAGGATCGTGGGCGTGGACGCCGAGAACGCCAAGGTCAGCGTCGAACTGAACCTTTCCGCGGCGGATACCGTTCGCGTCACGTACGAGTTTGACGAGCTCGACGAACTGAGCCTGGCGTACGCGATCAGCGTTCACCGGAGCCAGGGATCTGAATTCCCCGCCGTGGTGATGCCGATCACGACGCAGCACTATATGATGCTCCAGCGCAATGTATTGTACACCGCGGTCACGCGGGCGAAGAGACTGCTTGTCCTTGTCGGTTCGAAGAAGGCGCTCGCGATTGCCATTCGGAATGGTTCAGCGACCGGACGTTACACCATGCTGGCACAGGAAATACGGGATGCCGTATCCGCACAACGTGCCCATTCCCCGGAGAAGTAACGTGGATTTTCTCGCGAAGTTGAAAGCTGCAGCCCGGACACGCGGTTCCTGGCTCTGCGTCGGGCTGGATCCGATTGTGGAGAAGCTCCCGGCGTGTCTACCCCGTTCGAGCACCGGCGTCACGGCTTTCTGCCGGCGCATCATCGAATCGACCGCTCCGCACGCGTGCGCGTTCAAACCGAACATCGCCTTTTTCGAGGCTCTGGGCCGCGATGCCTTCTCTATTCTGGAGGATGTCATCAGCAGCGTTCCGGAGGACATACCAGTAATCCTGGATGCCAAGCGGGGTGATATCGGTTCGACCGCGCACCTGTACGCGAGATCCTATTTCGAGAAACTCGGCGTAGATGCGGTCACGTTGAGCCCCTACCTCGGATGGGACGCAATCGAGCCATTCCTCGGGTACCCGGGCAAAGCCGGTTTCGTGCTTTGTCTGACTTCGAACCCGTCCGCGGCGCAGATTCAGATGCTGCCCTGCGAGGGGGAACCGTTGTACGTGAAGGTGGCCAGACTGGTGCAATCCCAGAACCCATCCACCGGGCTGGTGGTCGGTGGCACCCGGCCCGAGCAGATCGGGATTGTCCGGGAGATCTGTCCGGAATCACCGTTTCTGATACCCGGGATTGGAGCACAGGGAGGAGACCTGGAGCTGAGCGTCAGACTTGGTTCGTGGAAAACCGGAGGCGGCGCTCTCATCAACGCATCGCGGGCGGTTCTCTACGCTTCGAATGGAGAGGATTTTGCCGAAGCAGCGGGCGGCGTGGCTGCCGGTCTCAAGGAAGAGATAGCACGAGCGGGTTCTGCATTTCAGCGGAGTCCATAGGCCTTCCTGGAATCGGCAGCATTCGCGTTTTCCACGATGAATCTCTGGATGGCAAACGGGTCGAAAGGTTTGCGCCAGAAGCCGTCTATGGGAAGCGCCCGTACGTCATCCTCATGCAGTACGGCGCTTATGAGGAGCATTCGGGTTTTCGGACTCAGGCGACCGATCTGTTTGATGAGCGTCACGCCGTCCATGCCCGGCAGTTTTACGTCCGAAACCACCCAGTCGTACGGGTTTTTCCCGATCAGTTCGAGCGCAGTCGGGCCGTCTGCGGCCATGTCGACGTGGATATCCGCGCCCCGCAATGCCATTGCCAGCATGGTGCGCGCACCCGTTTCGTCGTCCACAACCAAAACCGAAAGCATTCCGCAACCCTTCTCGATGAACCCTGCGGCCAACGATTACTCCACATTCCGTGCCAGAAGTGCGGTCGGGTGTCGCAGCGAAGGTGAAGAGAAGCGGGAAAGACGCCATCAACGGGGTTTCTCTTGGAGACCCGGGGGCTGGCAGATCCTGATTCAACCGGGCCCGTTGCTACATTTCGTTGCCCCTTTGGTTCGTTTCTTCGCGCCAGGTTATGGAAAGGCTTCGTCGCTCGCTTCGTTCGTTTCTTCGTCCGAAAATCCGTAACTCTTCAATTTCCGCGCGAGCGTATTCCGGCTGATGCCAAGCTGTCGCGCGGCTTCGCTTCGATTGCCGGAGCACTGGTCGAGGCGTTCGAGGATGTGTTGCCGTTCCATTTCCGCAAGCGTCAATTGCGTCGTGTTGGCCCTGCTCGCGGGAGGGCTGGACACCTCGGGCGGAAGGTCTTCCGGGAGGAGCACGTCGCCATCAGACAACAGCAGCGCGCGTTCGATTGCATGTTCCAGTTCGCGCACATTTCCCGGCCATGTGTACCGAAGGAGAGCCTCACCTGTTTCTTTCGCAAGCCGGACGTGTCCCCGATTGAATTTGGGGGCGTACCGAGCCAGAAAATGCTGCGCAAGGGGGAGTACATCGTCCAGTCGTTTTCTGAGAGGTGGGATATCCACGGGGACAACCCGAAGTCGGTAATAGAGGTCTTCCCGGAATTTCCCTTCACGAATCGCATTTTCGAGATCGCGGTTCGTGGAAGCCACAATCCGCACATCCACTCCTACCGGCCTTGTTTCGCCCACCCTCCTGACCTCTCCCGATTCAAGGACCCGCAGAAGCGCTGCCTGCGCTCCAAGCTCCATGTCCCCGATTTCGTCGAGGAGAAGGGTCCCACCGTCGGCATCCTCAAACAGGCCTTTTTTTGCAACGATGGCCCCGGTGAATGCTCCCTTTGCGTGGCCAAAGAGTTCACTTTCGAGGAGGGTCTCTGTTAACGCGCTGCAGTTCACCGTAAGAAACGGATGCGCTGCGCGCGAGGAATGGTTGTGGATAGCGCGAGCGACCAGCTCCTTCCCCGTGCCGCTTTCGCCGGTGATGAGAACTGTCACGTCGGTGCGCGCAATGCGTTGAATTGTGCGGAACACCGTCTGCATCGCGGGGCTTATGCCGATAAGGTCGTCCAACTGCAATTGACCGACGCGTTGACGCAACGCATCCAGTTCGGAGAGCAACTGGCGGTGTTGGAGGGCACGCTCAAGCGTGAGCAGCAACTCCTGCGGGTACACGGGTTTGGTGAGGTAGTCCGCTGCACCGAGTTTCATCGCTTCGACTGCCGAATCCACGCTACCGTACCCCGTCATTATCAGAACCGCCGGGCTTGGGTAGCGTTTGCACGCGATTCTGAGAATGTCGATCCCGGTCATATCGTCCAGACGCAGGTCTGTGATAACTGCGTCGTACACCTCGTCTGAAAGGCGACCCACCGCTGCCGTCCCCGTGTGTTCTACATCGGCGTGGTACCCGGCATCTTTCAGCGCCAGCGCCAGAAGACCAACAACGGCGCGTTCATCATCTACGAGCAGAACTCTGGGAGTTGCCATCAATCCCTTCCGAGGTCAACGTGAATGTCACCCGCGTACCCGCGCCCGGTTGGCTTTCCAAAGCTATCGCTCCACCGTGGGCCTGGATAATTCGCCGTGCGATGGGAAGGCCAAGACCGGTTCCCCGAGGTTTTGTAGTGTGAAACGGCTCGAACACGCGTTCGAGTTCCTCCGGAGGAATTCCGGGGCCTGTGTCGGCAATCGAAACACGGACCAGACCGTTCTCGTAAGTCACATCGATGGCAAGCTCTCCCTGGCCTGCCATTGCCTGGATTGCGTTCAGAATGACGTTCCAGAACACCTGTCTGATCTGGTCACCGTCGCAATTCACAAGAGGCAGATCAGGAGAGACCGTTATTCTGGGCACAACCGAACCGACGGCGTCTTTGTCGCTCCAGATGATTCTCACGAGGTCCTGCAGCATTTCCTCGAGGTTTTCCGGTTTTCTCCGTGGGTTCCGCGGGCGTGCGAACTGGAGGAAATCATTCAACGTGCTGTCCAATCGTTCACTTTCGACGAGAATCGTGTCGAAAATCAGCGACCGTTCTTCCTCAGAACGTTTGGAGGACGTGAGCAGGCGGATTCCGCTCACGATGGCACTCAGCGGATTGCGAATCTCGTGGGCAACGGCAGAGGCCATACGGCCAATGCGCGCCAGCTCTTCCGCCTCGCGCAGAGCCAGTTGGGCCGTCTGAAAACCAGTTACGTCGTGGTAAATGGCTTGAAGAACGGTGGATCCCGCGAATGGAACCAGCGAAAACGCAGCCTCCACGGAACAAACCTGTTTTCCCGAACCAACCAATTGCATCGGCGAAGAGCCAACCGGGTCTGTAATGGAAGGCCCGATTACCTTACTCAGTGTGGCGTGGTCTTTTTGAGGATGGAGATCACGCAACGTCATGCGGAGCACGGCGTCACGTTCGTACCCGAGGCGTTCCACCACGGCACGATTCACGTCGAGAATACGACCCGTCACCGGGTCACACAGCATCATCATGTCGGGCGCGTTCTCAAACAGCGCGCGGTATTTCGCCTCGGAACCCATCAGTCTCGTCTGTGCCGTGCGAAGATCCGCCGCCAGTTGCTCCAAAAGACCGATGTGGTCCTCCAGGTTGACCTGCCCGAGGTCGTCCAGAAAAACCTGTTCCGGTCCGAAAGGCTTTTCCGGAGTTCGCAGTTCGAAGATGCAGAACGGCGCGCCTGCTCCGGTACACTGACGTTCCAGAGCAACCACAGGTTTTCCCACAAGGGCACTTGCCCAGCCTGATGCATACCCTTGAAGCATCCAGCACGAAGAAGGCCCCAGAGGCACGCCGCAGTCGGTCTCGAAGGAGTGTCGCCACACGCCTTCCGCGCGAAGGTCCTTTTTCTCCATGTCCAGACGTGTCTCTGTCAGTTCTGCATGCACGTGACCCATGAACATGTGCGCCTGCAACCCCAACGCCAGAAGATCATCGGGAGACGCTTCCGGATTGGTTGCCGCGGCCTGCTCGAAGTCGGCTTTCCCGCATCCGTACCCAAAACGCCTGTAGATGCCTCTCGCCCGTTCCTGCCCAACGGTGTTGACGATGGTCTCGCGCAGAGCATGCATGGCATCTACGTCGACGAGTATCTTTCGCCGTCCGTCCACGCGGATGACGGCATCCTCTGGATGCCATTGTATGCGAGTTTTGAAGTCGTCAGCGCTGAGATGATTACGCATCGTGATCGTCCCTGCAGAATACCGTTCCGGGTCACGCTCTAAATGTATCGGTCGCCTTTCAAACAAGACAACGCTGACACGGGGTCACCCGGTTTCCGCAGGTTCAAATGACGAACTTGCCATTTTGGCGCATGCAATGCGGGTACGGCATGCGATCAATGCGATTCCACCGTTTTCCACCACAGGTAGTGGGTGTGAATTTTTGAACACCAAGGAAACCCAAAAAAAGAAAAACCACTGTTCAAAAATGCATTGTTTCCTTCGGGATTGACCCCTTAGCTTAACCTTACACTAACCGAGTATCTCAGCGTGTGATTCAGCCCGTGCCATGAACGGCATCAGCGCCCTTCAAAAGGGATTTCGACGCCGAGGGATACGTATTTTTCGTTGATCACAACACGGCGAAAAACGCAACTTGGTCAAGAATTTGTTTATTAAGAACTTAACCCTTTTTTGATAAAGATACGCGCGAAATGACCTGCTCACCGGCAGAAGCCTGGACTCAGTGTCTCGTTGCTTTGAAGGGGAAGTTGTTCTCCCAGAGCTACGATACCTGGATCAAACCCCTCGTGTGCACCCGGTTCGACTCCGAACTTGTCGTGCTGGAAGCGCCGTACAGCTTCTCCGTATCGTGGATTCGAGAGCATTACCTCAGGGACATCGAGCGCACGATACGAAAGCTGTTCAATATCAGTCCGAGAGTTGAATTCGAACTCCTCCCCGGTTCGTCGGACGAAGAGACGCGGCTGCTCTCCGGCGAACCGCACGTGCAGATCGGACCCGGCACATCGGACCGTCACGCGGCGACGTCCAGAAAATCAGCGCCGCGCACGGACAAAGAGCCTGCGGAAACCGAGACGCTCTCGCTGGTGAATAAGGATTACACCTTCGGGTCCTTCGTCATAGGCTCAAACAACGAAGTTGCGCAGAGCGCTGCGAAAACGGTCGCGCGCAACCCGGGCCGAACTCCTTTCAACCCCCTCCTGATATACGGTGGAGTGGGACTTGGTAAAACACACCTTCTGCACGCAGTCGCCAATGAATGCGCGCTCGCGGGCAACGCAAAGAACGTCATTTACCTCACGAGCGAACAATTTGTGCGCGAGTTTGTGACGTCCTTGAAAGAGAACCGGACCCTCCAGTTCGCACGCAGGTACCGTCAGGCCGATGTAATGCTGGTGGACGATATTCAGTTCTTTCAGGGCAAAGAGCGCATGCAGGAGGAGTTTTTCCACACATTCAACACGCTTCACGGGCAAGGCAAGCAAATAGTCCTGTCGTCCGATCGTCCGCCTGAAGCCCTTGGAGGCCTTCAGGACCGCCTGCTTTCGCGATTCCAATGGGGATTGGTGGCCGACATACAGCCTCCTGATCTCGAAACAAAAATCGCGATCTGCGAGATGAAGGCCGAGGCGACGGGCCTGCATCTCGATGACAGCGCCGCGGAATTCATCGCCTCACAGGTGAAAAGCAACATCCGGGAGCTTGAAGGGATCATCAAACGGTTGCTTTTCCTTGTGCAGAACCACGATGCGAAGTTGACGCTGGACATCGTGGAAAGTGCGGTTCGCACCATGCGCCTTGCGGCGCCGGAGACCGTCACCGTGAAGCGCATCCAGGAAGCTGTCGCCTCCCACTACGGTATTTCTGTTGATCTCCTGACCGGAAAAAGCCGGCGTTCGGACGTCGTCAGCAAACGCCAGCTTGCGATGTACCTGTGCAAATTGCTGACGACGGAGAGCCTCAGGGCCATAGGGGCCGCGTTTGGTGGGCGCGACCATGCGACGGTGATTCACGCGTGCGAACGGATTGAGACGGCGCTGGCAGAGCAGCGATCCCTCGTTCTGGAGCTGAATTCCATCTCCGTAGCGCTCGGTGTGAGCGGCAGAATACGAACAAATGTCGCATGAACGCCGCAGGTAGCGACTGAACGCCTTTTCTTTCCCACCGCACACCAGATCGCCGGTTTCCGTCAGCCTATCCGGAAGACGGCGATTCTTCGCGGCTCGAGGTTGCTGCCTCCCGCGCACTTCCGCAATCTCAGGTTCACCCGTTCGGCTTGCAACAAAACCCCTTCTCGCGAAAATTGAACGCGGGCCCGCTCTCCTGAATGCTCCCACACGCGGGCGTAGGTCTTCCCCCGTTCCCGGAACACACTGCTCACTGTCACGTTTCGGGGCGTAACCGATGCAAGACTGAATCGTTTCGGTAACCGACCCGGGTGAGACACCTCGAAAACGCCATTCAGAGGACTCCCGAAGCATTGGCCAGCCTCGTGCACGGTCCCTCCTCGCCAATCACTCCGGTGCGGCATGAACGCGAGATCACCGTGGTAGTCGGAGATTCCGCCGTTCAGAAGAATCGCCCCGACTTCAGAAGCCGTCCCATCCACGCTCTGGCCGATCGCACCATCGTTGAGCAACGCCAACCCAAGATCGGTGCCTTGATAGTCCACCCATTCAAGCGCGGCGAAAACGGGAGAAAGCGACGGGTCGTACTCCCAGATGAGCAGCGGTTGTTGCCTTACGCATCTGATCCGCCCCAAATCCGGATTCAGCGTTGCGACGAAACGGACCTTCTCGCCGGGGTCCCCTGCCCTTCCGGGTGCGCCAGGAGTACCTTCGGCAAACTCCGGCCAGATGTGAACGTGAACCGTTATGTAGGGGACATCCGGAACAACGCGGTAGGTGATTTCGAACCGATGGAATTTGCCCAGCCACCCTGATTCCCGGGCCACCGCGGAGACCCGACCAACCTCGATTTCAAGGTTTCCTCCGGAGCGAACACGTTCCCCCGCAATGTCACCCGAAAGCCCGACCGTACCGGGAACCACCACCGACTGTTCGCTTCCTTTCAGCACCAATCCGTCGATGCCGCCTCGTTCACCAAATGTCACCGAGAAATGCGGAGTCGTGATTGTCCGTCCCTCGACGCGCGCGGCGCAACGTGTCTCCGCCTGCGCACCGGGGCGGACGGCGTACGTCTGGTAGCCAAGGGATGGCACGTCCGCAACGAACCCCATTTCGACGTTTTCCGCTTCCTCGGACACCACCTCCCACTGAATTGGCGTCTCACCAAGGTGCAGCGCTGCCTTGCTTGCCATCTCTTTCGGCAGAGTAACGGTGGCGTACTCTCTCCGCTGGAACGCCAGTGGATTCCATACGACTACGGCGCCAAACCCGTCCCCCGTCTCAATCTCGCCCGCAATCGTTCTCAAAACCCGACCAGACACACCTCGTGCGATCCGCGAGGCCTCGTGTTGGAGGTGGTACATCACTGTGCTCAGACTTTTGAGGGATACGTCATGGTTCTGCGCACCGAGGTGAAGCTTCCACGCCTCACGCATTTCTTTCTCACCAGGCACATCACCGAGAAGCGTGGCCGCAAGCGCCCGGGAAAAATCACCCATCCGAAGCTCTGCTTCCGCCCTGTGGTCGACCACCCAGTCGCGGTTTCCCATGAACCCGTAATCGCAGAACGAACTCACGCGCGTTTCGAAAAGGTTCGGATCAGCGGCCAACGAACACGTGGGAGTCGGAACGGCTTCGAACAGTTCCTCCGCCGTGACCCACCGAAAACGAGGGTCGTTTTCCGTGTCCGCGGCGAGCGCGTGGCCGGAATCCATACAAAGATTGTTGTTGGTGTACTGGTTGTTGTGGTCGTCGTCCTTCGACATGACAACCGGCGAGATTCCCTTTCGTTCCTGCGCGATCTTCCAGTTCCACAGGTCGTCCAGCGTATAATTGCCTCGTGTGGCCCTCGTATTCCTGTACCGCGTCATGATCCACATGGAGTACGTGCAAGCGTCGCCTTTTTGGAGCCGGTCGCCTGAGTATTCGGGAACTGCCAGAATCTTCGTGGAGTCGGGCCCAGTCCACCATACAGAAGCGGAATCCGAAGTCGGCACCGGACTGCCCAATTGGCCGGGCCCGTGGATACGCAGCAACGCACCGCGGTATCCAAGGTTTTTTAATATCTGAGGTAGCTGCGCGAAGTTCCCCGGTTCGCTGACTGTCCAGATATCTACTCTGACTCCAAGCTGGCGGCGAATTTCCTCCCAACCGACAAGAAGGTGACGCAGATTCGATTCTCCCGAACGAACGCACGCGGTTGGTTGCGCGTAGTCGCCGCCGGTGACGAAAAGCCGGTCGGGAAATGACGTCATCCAACTGCGAATCCTCGGTGCCAATTCCGGGCTGTTCTCATACGTGTGCGCACCGAGATTCAGCCCCATCTTGTAACGGGGGTTCCGCATCATTCTTTCCACTGTTTCGGCTGTCCAATGTTCAATCGCGTCGGGTGAAACCCATACACCCCAGCCGAAATACCCGGAATGGTGTATGTCCAGAAGCAGGAGCGGTTCCATGTTCTCCGAATGGGATGTCTTTTTCGACACGGGAGATCCTCCGATTGCAGTAATCCTGTGGGGTGTGAACACAGAGCAAGCCGCGAACGCAGATTGGGAACAAACGAGTCCGGCGAGACGGCCTTGACCGTTTCAAAATCGCCCGTAACTTACTATGGACAAAACCCACCGGTACGTCGTGAGCCAGACCTCGCGACGCTAGGCTTGCTTCACGACACAAGGTCTCCCTTATGACTTCACGAGAGCGTGTTCGCGCAGCGTTCCAGCACAGACAACCGGACAGAACTCCCATCTTCGAACGCGAAATCAAACACCCGACAGATAACGCGATCCTGGGAAGGCCTGCCATACACCCGTACAACTGGCCGGAGTTCATGCGCGTCTGGGCGCGCGAGGGGTGGCGCGTTGCAATGGAGCGTTATGCGGACGATGAGTTCGAGATACTCCGGCTGCTTGAATTCGACATGATCCGCCTCGTCCCGAATCCTCCCTCTTCTGCGCCGAGGCCGGTGGAGCTCGACACTTTCACCTTCCAACAGGGAGATTCGGTTCTCCGCTACCACCCGGCTTCCGGCGTCGTCGAGGACGTCAACGCGAGGACACGTGATCTGGATCGCTGGGAGAACGATTTCCGTGCGAACGTGGAGAAGGAATACGTGCCTCCGAGTCTGAGCGACGACCAATTGTTCGTCTGGCGGCGAATCCGCAGGCACATCGCTGACGCCGGGCTGGATGTCGCGATCTACGTCTCGCTCTACGCCATCCCTGTAGCCGCGCTGCCGCCCTTTGCGCTGGAATGGTTCGTAACCGCACCGGAACTCTTGGACCGCTACTATGAGAAACAGTCGCAGTGGATCATTGACACGGCACGCCTTTTCCGAATGGAAGGCGCCGAAATAGCGGGTCTCGGCGGCGATTTCGCAGGCGACACCGGTCCCGTAATCTCGCCGCGTGCGTACCGGGAACGAGTAGTCCCGCATATCCAGCGGCAATCTGATGGCTTGCACGAAATGGGATACTGGACCACCAACACCACCGACGGATACCTGTGGGACGTCCTGCCCGATTTTCTCGAAAGATCACATGTGGATGGCTACGGCGAAATCGACGTGGCGGCCGGAATGGACCTCGCCCGTCTCAAAAAGGAATGGGGGGAGCGTTTTACGTTTCTCGGCAATCTGGATATTCGGTGGGTTCTCTGTGAGGGGACGCTCGAGGAAGCACGAGCGGAGATGGAGCGGTGCATTGTCCAGGGATGGGGAAACGGCGGCCACATCATCATGACGAGCAATGTGGTGCATGAGGACGTTCGCCCGGAGCTCTACCTCGCCGCAATCGACCGGTATCGCGAGTATTTCGGTTTGCCACCGAGAAAAAACGCGTGCACCATCTGAGTTCAGCGACCGATGTTGTCTGGACACATTCTCAGGGTGCGGTACGAGCCCTCGGGTATCCGTCTATCCCAACGAGGCGAGTATCCCTCTGATCTTCGTCGAGTGCCTTGCAAGCGCCGCAAGGAGCCGCTCTTCAGCCTGCGATGGTACGTACGGCACGTCTTCCCCACGCGCAAGGATGTCTGCCACCGTCCGACGCACGGAGGTCTCCATAGTAATCGCCGGGAACCAACCCGTGTCCGTGTGTATCCTTTCCAGACTGTACACCCGGTGCCGAACGAAGCTGACCTGATCAGGTCGCACGGCAACCCAGATATCACCGGCGATTGACAGAGTCTGGAGGGGAACTCCGAGCGTCTCCGCAATGACTTCGTAGTACCGCCGGGTCAAGTCCGCAACCGGGCCACACACGTTGTAGACTTTCCCAAAACAGGCAGTGTTGCAGAGGATCGCATTCACCGCGTCTCCCGCGTCGTCCACGTGAAGAGGTTGGAGCAGGTGGATGCCTGCGTCAATTAGGACGATGGGCACACCTTTCCGCACACGGTCTATGAGTGAAGAATCTCTGCCCTGAATCGAGCCGCTGCCGAGTTTTCCACCTGGTCCCATTATGTGAGGAGGGCGTATCACGGTAACCTGAAGTTCTTGCGCGCGTAAGAGTACCTCCTCGCAATCCACCTTTCCCTCGCTGTACGCCGTTCCAGCGCGAACCGGTGCGTCTTCAGTGATTGGAAGAACCTGGAAGGAAGGCTTGTACACGAAGTCCGTACTCACCATGATCAGGTGCGCGACTTTTCCCGCGAACACATCACGGTCAATGATCCCGTCCTCTCGCGTGTATGCTACGCAATCAACGACGGCATCTGGTCGGAAGGATTTGACGAGGTGTTCCATCGCGGCTCGATCGCGCCTGTCGGTGGGAGTGAATTGCACTCCCTCCGGTAGCACGACTTGCCTGTTGCCCCGCGCAACCGCGCAAACCGTGTGTCCGCGCGACGCAAGAACCCTCGTGATTCCTGAGCCCAGGAGCCCCGTTGCCCCAAGTACAACGACGCGCATGGTGTTGCCCTTCAAGTACCCTGTTGGATGAAC
Organism: Candidatus Latescibacterota bacterium; assembly: GCA_029547385.1. Classification (GTDB taxonomy): domain Bacteria; phylum Latescibacterota; class MWCZ01; order MWCZ01; family MWCZ01; genus MWCZ01. The sequence goes on along the minus strand of JAKPPK010000170.1, from coordinate 30,345 downwards.
TCGTGCTCCGGGTGACGGATTGTCAAAACCGGGCAGGGAGCTTTTCTGATGACTTTCTCCGTTGTGCTTCCCAGCAACGCATGTTCAAGAGTACCCCGATTGTGGGTGCCCATGACTATGAGGTCGACCTCCCGTTCGCGCGCCAGGCGGAGGATTTCTTCGCAAGGCTTTCCGCGGACAAGCAACATCTCAACGTCCAGACCCTCCTTCTGAGACGGGGAGAGCACCTTCTGCAACTCATTCTCCGCGTCTGCCACGGCCTCTTCGGCGAGCGAAATCGCCGAATATGCATACTCCAGAACGTGCAACACGATCAGTCTGGCCCCGAACCTCCTGGCGAATTCGACTCCGTAGCGAAGCGCGTTTCCGGATAATGGGCTGAAATCGGTCGGGTGGAGTATCACCTTCAGGTTCACCATGGCACGCCTCCCTTCCCGTTGATGAATCTGTTGTACATCACACTGTGGGCCTACCGGTGTTTTGCAGCGGCACACGCGGTTGCTCAAGCATTATTCGCGGGTGTGCCGAGTTGTACACCGAAATATCGGTTCGTGGCGGCCCCCGTCAATCTCTCCCTCTCTCCGCCAGTTTTGACGAAGAAAGAAAAATCCGTATTCTATCAATCGTTCATTCTGTTTCGTTCTGATGCAAATGGGACGGGCTCTCCGTCCCGTTCTTTCCGTCCTTCACCGCATCCGCACACCCCAGAAAAGGGAAAGCAATGGAAATCGACTCGCGATTGATAGGCGTCTACCGTTCCGTGGGTGGCGCAATCCAGGCCGCCAGCGCATACAGCATGGAACGGATTCCGCGAACAGACCCTCTTACAGGCGTTCGGATACTTCAACTGACGTCCTATCCCGTCCTCAGCCACACCCTATACTATCATTGCCCTTCCATAACGCCAGACTCGAAGACGCTCGTCTTCATGACGTACAATCGAGCGGGGAGATTTTCCACGCCTGACGCGTGGAGAGTAAACCTCGATGGAACGGAAATCCGTCCGGTGACGAATCGCGAAGGTCTTGCGGGATTTGTGATCTCGCCGGATGGGAAGATGGTCTATTGCCAGCAGGGAGGAACTCTTCTTGCCGCTCCGATGGAGAACTCCCCGACTGGCAACATTGCGTATGAAGTTGCCAGCATCCCGGACGTGGTTATCGGCGCTACTCTGCTCGGAAGCATTACGGCCGATGGAAAATGGTACATATCGACCGCGTTTCTTACGGACGGAAGTACCGCGCTCGTTCGATACGCCACAGACGGAAGCGAAGCGCGGGTTCTCAAAGTTGCAGAATACCTCGTTCACGTACAGGTGGATCAGTCCGACGCCGGACGCATCCTTTACGTCGCACCTCCCGACGAAAAAGGGCGCGCGATGTGGGTGACCGATTGTGATGGGGGAAACCCGCGCACATTGAACCTTCGGCATAGCACCGGCCACTTCGTCTGGTTCGGAAAAACAGGGCGCCTGCTTTCCACCGTTAACGACCCGTTCGGCTCCATCGTTTCGATTGCTGAGGGCGAGGACGAGCCGCAGTTGATTGCCAAGGGAGGACACTTCTGGCATGCGGCCGGGTCACAGGACGGCAAATGGGTGGTCTCGGACACAAACTGGCCGGACATCGGGTTGATCCTGATTAATACGGAAACCGGCCTCTGGGCGCCGCTGTGCAAAGCGGAGGCGTCAGAGGGGCATCCTCAGTGGACACACCCGCACCCGATGTTCACGCCTGACGGACGGCACATCGTATTCAATTCGGACCGCACGGGGATCGGCCAGATTTACACCGTCGAGATTCCGGAGAGTCTGCGCCAACAGCTATCGGGTTGACACGCAGGCGACCAGCACTTTTTCGGTACCGCCGGCCTGTCTCGCGGCGCGCACGGATCGGTCACATAATGGAGATGCGAAGCTGACACGCCTTATCTCCCTGCGGGAGTCTTTTCGGGGGGATTTTGTCCGAAGATCGCTCAGGTCCCCGCTACGCCGGCTGGACGGACGGTTCGGGTTCTGCGCGTGGGTGGTTTCTGCCTTCGTGCTGATTTCGACCGCACGGGCTCCCGAACAGACGTCGGGGGCCAATCCGGCATGCACCGGCCCCGGAACTCCTCCGGACAGTTCTGCAACCACCGGGATTGTTCTTCAGAAACACGTGCGCTCCCTGGGGCGCTTCAGCCCATCCTTTTTCCAGACCGTAGACGAACGCGACAGCGTGTTTTCGGCAACCGCGAAATCTAGAGCGGTCAGGGGAGTTCACGGTGAAGTGCTTGCACGGGTTTCACCGAGGTTCTACCGCCGGCTCTGCGTTGAGGGAAGCGGCAGATTGCTGGATGGCCGCGTTGTTACTTTTTCCCGTCGGCATGGCGGAGAACCGCGTTTCCGGGTCACCAGTTCGCAGTACGGCCTGACGTGCCGGGCCACTCCGTTGATTCCGTACCGATCCGTCGCCGTGGACCGGAGACAGGTCAGGCTTGGGTCCGTCCTTTACATACCCGCCGTTGAGGGACTTGTTCTGCCCGATGGGTCTGTTCACGACGGAGTGTTCTTCGCAGATGACGTTGGTGGCGCGGTACGCGGCCGAAAAATGGACTTCTTCGTCGGGCTTAGCAGCCATACGGAAAACCCGTTCACCACTTCGCAACGCATTCTTCACGCTCGCCCGGTCGAAGTTTTTCTGATTCCTCCTGAACTGGCCGAACGCTACTCCCGACTGCACCGCGTTCTGGCCGATAGAGAGTCCGCCTCAGCCCCGGATTGAGGAAACGCCGTTCCCCCTTCGGCGAAACAATAGCCGTAACGCTCACATTCCGATCAGCCCCCGACAATCCTCGCCTGAACGTGGGGAGGCCGACGTCGGAATAATGCTTTTCCCAAGAATCCACCGATTTCTTCGCGACCGGGAAACGCGGTTTGGTGCCCGGACACCCTGCGGCGGTGGGTTGAAGAGGTATTCCCCGGCATAACCGATGGGTTCGGGACGCTGCGAGAGGGGTTTATGACTCCCGTCAGACGAACTATCTTCCGTAGAAGAAGCCTCAAACCTGACGCGCCGCAGAGTGGGCCCGGGATTTCGGTTTCCCACGTTCTGAAAGTGGTCGCCGGCAATGACAGCAGCATCCCACGCGCGAAACACCACAATCCAGCGAATTCTCGGCATTGCCCGGCGTTGTTGCGTCGTCGGTGTGCTGGGATCGATGTGCGGATGCAACCCGTTCCAAACGGGCGAACCGGAATCCCCGACCGGTGCTCTGATTCAGTACCCCTCACCCTCAACCACTGACAACGTCCTAGCAATCCTGTCACTTTCCATGCGCGCAAAAGACAGTCGCGCATTCCTCGACCGGTTGACCGCGGATTTCCGTTTCCTGCCAGATCCGGTTCAGATACAGGGTCCCGATTTCAGAACGTTTCCCGCTGAATGGGGCACCGTCCAGGAGGAAATGGCGTTGGCGGTGCTTTTCAGTAACAGCGACAGCGTCACCGTCGATTGGAGTTCCGTCTTCACACAGCATCGTGTGGAAGGGGCCTCAGTGGGCGCGACGTACCGGGTCAATGTGTTCTCCCGCACGTCTCTCACCGCATCCTACACCGGTCGAGTCGAGATCGTAATGACGCAGGAAGCAGGTTCGTGGGCCGTGCGCGAATGGCGAGATTATGTCGTGTCCGGTGAGTCCAATACCTGGGGGCTGTTACGAGCCCGATTGCTCGGTTCGGGATGAAGTTGGGCTGAGGAGCAACCGGTGTCCAGAGGAATCCTCTTTGTGAGCGCGCTCTTCGTGAGCCTCCTCGCCGGGTGCGACCTTCTGAACCAGACGGCCGTCATTGATGATACCATCGCCACCGGCGGAGTCAGTCGACCTGTCACGCTGTCCCGCCCGGACAGCGTCCTCAAAATGCTGACGTACATCTTCGATCGTCACACCCCGGAATCTGTTCAGGAGTACGCTGATCTCCTTTTTGCCGGGTACGTGTACCGGTACGACGATCCGACCGACAAAAACGATCTCGAACTCGACCGGGCGAGCGAAATACAGGTCTACCGAAACCTTTTCAGAAGCTTTGACTACATATCTGCGCATTTCGCAATTGAAAACCGTTGGATCGAGTATGGAGCCGACATGCCATACCCGCCGGGAACTGCGCTTTACCAGATTTCCAGCGCGCACGCTACTGAAAACTGGGTCGTATTGCGCGTTCTCGGGGACCTGATTTTCACCAACACTGATAACAACGCAGTTCAGACGGGCTACCAGGTTCGTCAGCGGTTCGACATCGCATTCAGACTCGATACCGCGAAGAGCGATTCCACGTGGCAAATCGCATCGTGGTCAGACCGTGAGTCCCTCCTCAATGCCAGGATAGCGGTACGTCCTGCCGAAAATGCCCACGTTCTGAGCCCTCGAGAGTAATCGGGTTGCCAGCGTACGCGCCGGATGAGTATCTTTTTCAGAGTGCGCGGGGGCGTTTTTTCTGCTTATTCTTCGCTGTGAGAAGGTGATCCGGTTATGACCGGTCGGCTTTACCTTGTGGGAACACCGATCGGGAACCTCGGGGATGTGAGTGACCGGGTTCGCGCGGTTCTTGCGAGCGTTTCCCTTATCGCTGCGGAAGACACCCGCCGAACGCGTATTCTGCTCAAAGAACTGGGCGTTTCGTGCCCTCTCACGAGCTATCACGACCACAACGAACGAACCAAATTCCCAGAACTCCTTTCGGCGCTGGAAGAAGGTAAGGACGTCGCCGTGGTCAGCGATGCGGGGATGCCGGTTATCGCGGACCCGGGATGGCATATCATTCAGGCAGCCATTCAACGGGGAATTGAAATCATCCCGGTACCCGGGCCAACCGCATTCGTCCTTGCACTGGTAGTCTCAGGTCTTCCCGTCCACCGTTTCGCGTTTGAAGGGTATCTTCCCAAAAAATCGAGTGCGCGCCGCCGAAAACTCGAGGAGCTGGCGGCGGAACCGAGGACGATGATCTTTTACGAGACGCCCCATTCCGTCCGCAGCACTCTTCGCGATGCCCTTGAAGTGCTTGGAGACAGGAAAGCGTCATTGTCGAGGGAATTGACCAAGAAATTCGAAGAGACGCGGCGAGGTACTCTTTCAACGCTTCTTTCATCCTGCGACGATAAGGTGTTGCGCGGCGAGTTTGTACTGGTGGTGTCGGGCACGGAGAGTGTGGAGACACGCACGCCCCGTGCGGAATGCGGATCAGAACATGTTCAGTGACCTGAAGCTCGGGTTTCAAGTTTTCGTCGATCCCCTCGTGAACCATTTCATTCGTCGGGGGTATCACCCGGATACCTTCACAATCATGGGTCTGGTGTTCAACACGATCGCGGCCGGGTTCTATGCCTTAGGGATGTTCTTCGAAGGCGCTCTTGTGATGCTGTTCGGTAGCTCCACGGACATGATTGACGGGCAGATTGCCCGCAAAACTGGCGGAGTATCCGACGGTGGAGCGTTGCTCGATTCTGTTCTCGACAGATACAGCGAGGCCGTGGTCCTAATCGCGTTGTCCTTCCATTACGCACGAATCGGCTGGATGATAACCTCGGTGCTGAGCGCGGCGGCGCTGACCGGTTCTCTTCTCGTCAGCTACGTTCGGGCGCGCGCGGAAGGGCTGAACTACGAATGCAAAGTCGGTTTGATGCAGAGACCGGAACGTGTGATTTTTCTTGCCGCCGCATCGATCTTCGGCGTGTTTCTCAATACTCCCTATCAGCACGTTGCCGCCGCGGTATGGGTAATGGCGATACTCACGAACCTCACCACATGCGAACGCATCGTGCACGTGCGAAGGGCCGCGAAACAGCGGGAAATGAGCCTGCGCGAACAACGTTGACCACCGAGCGACGCGCCCCGAAGGACACTTCGAACTGGAACCCACCCGACTCCTCAACGGCTGCACGCCGCGGGTGCGCGGAACCGCGGCGTTTTGCCGACTCCATTACTCGGTCGGATACGCGGCCGCAGCTCTCGGATATCGGGAGATCATGCCGCTCATACAGTCGGCGCTCGCCGATGCCGGCCTGCTTGCACGAAACCCCGACGGAACCACGCCAAAACTGCGGTTCGGCCCGCCGCTTCCCGCCGGTTGTTCCAGCATGCAGGAATACTGCGACGCAGAACTCGACAGCACTCTGGACGACGTGTTATCGCGAATCAATTCCCGTCTCGCTGACGGCCTGCAGTGTGTCCAGTGCGACCGGATAGACAGGAAAGCCGAACCTGTGGACCGGATCGCGTTCTACGCGGAATACTCGTTCGAGATCCCACACTCCCTGCTTCGCGAGTGCGACGTGAAGGCTTTGCGCGAGCTGTTCGATGAGCAAGGAGAATGGCTCGCAGAAAGGGTCAGTCCCAAAGGGCACGTCCGGGAAAGCGATCTTAAGAAAGCTGTTACCAACTGGCGGTCCGAAAGTTCCGCCAGCATCACAACCGTCTATCTTCGGCTGGCGATCGCGCACGAAGAGGGGCACACGGCCTCTCCCGCTCTCGTACTTCAGAAGCTGTTTGACCTGAACGAGGAGCAATCGGCTCTGGTCGCAATCACAAGGAGGGAGATGTTCGACCGCAGCGGGGCTCCATTGAGAAGCAGACCGTGGCCGCGGAAACGTAATCGGTTGTTGCACGAACGCTGCTGGGAACACCAGCGTTTCCATCATCAATGACCAGGATTGTTCAGAAGTCGCGATCCGCTCTTCGCGTTCGAACGTCGAGGAATCTTTCCAACGGGCGTAACTGCTTGCTCACCCCCGCGAGGTCCGCACGTATGCGAGCAGGCGTTCGCGGCCTCAGATTTTGTGCCGCCAGCCGGAACGGATCCGCTCCAATACGGTTCAGCCCGTCCATGGCATTAAGCCCCAGAGTACCCGAGCGGTACCCGGAATTCCTTACGAATTCCTCCAGGTAGACGCTTCTGTCTCCCCATGGGTACTCAAAATGGGCTGGTTCCTCCCCGAAAACCCTCCGGTAAAGAGCAAACCCTTCGCGTATCTCGTACAGCGCGCGTTCTACAGGCAGACGCATAAGCGAATCTCCAGAATACCCCGAAACCCCGAAGGTAATTCTTTTGCTACGCATCATTCTCATCATCTCACGAAACGTAATTACCTCGCTACCTGCGGGCTTTGCGCGCCAGCCGGAAACCAGCTCTTCCGTGTACCGGTAGCGGTCCGTCAACGGCAAACTCGCAATCTGTCGCGCGATGTCCGCGAAGGCGAGCTGTCGGTAATCGTAGTTGGAAAGAAGCCACCTCCTGCCACCGACCGTAACCGTCTGGCCGTCAAGCCCATTCAGGGCGAACGCCAGCACACAGTACCATGGGTGGACGCCCGCTTCCACTGCGCCGGGACAGAAAAACACGGTGAGAGGTACGTCACATTCAATGGCGAGCCGCCCCAGATCTATTTCCGGCAGGCTGCTCCCGATCGAAACGGTAACCGCAATGCTGCTTTTGAAGAGTGGGGACCTGCCTGCTAGTGCCGACACTGCCTCGTCCATTGAGACGAAACGGTACCAGCGTCCTATGAGACGTAGAGCATCCCGGAGAGAGTCGTAATCCCATCGGTCTGGCTCCACATTCCGAATTGATGGACAGAGGCGGATCCTCAAAAACAACACGCCGGCATTGCGCCTTTTCCACTCAACGAACCGGGCTACACCTGTGCTCGAACAAAGGCGATACAGGGCTTCGGAGGGCTTTTCTGCCGGGAGAGGAATCGGAACACGAGGCTTCTTTTTCGCGGGACCTGTTCGATTCATGACGAAGGAGCCAATGCGATCTCTGTTGCGTCGAACACCGGACCATCAACACACACAAGCGCGTATTCTTTGCTGCCTGCCGTGCGCTTCTGCACGGCACATCCCATGCAGATGCCGAACCCGCACGCCATGCGTTCTTCCACCGATACCTGGCACCTCACCCCGTGCGCGCGCGCAATTTCGGCTACCGCGGCCAGCATTGGAGGTGGTCCGCACGCGAGTATCTCGACAGGCCCTTTGCGTTCGTCGGGCGTAAAATCGGAGAGCGTTTCGATCAACGCTGCGGTGACAAGGCCCTGTGACCCTGCCGACCCATCCTCCGTTGTCTCGCGGTGCGGGATACCGAGAGACGAGAGTTCCTCCCGGTACAGCAATCGCTCCGCGCACCGCGCCCCTTGAATGACGCACACGTGGCATCCGCGGATTGACTTCGCAGCGAAATATACCGGCGGCATGCCAACGCCGCCGCCCACCAGAACAACGGTGCCGCAGCCCGGCAGCCTGAATCCATTCCCCAGCGGACCAAGCAGCGGGATCGTTTCGCCCGCCTTCCGTTCGGAGAGTCGCCTACTCCCCTTTCCCACAACGTGATACACGATTTCGATCAAGCCGCGTGAGGGGTCAGCGTCCCCAATACTGAACGGACGGCGGAGAAAGGGCTCGAGGTCATCCGTTACTCGAACCTGAACGAACTGCCCTGGAACGGCGTGTCTCGCAATGTGCGGTGCGTGGAAACGCAACCGGAAAAAGCCGGGAGCGACGGCTGCCTGTTCGGTTACGCGCGCAGCTTCGTCCACAGGCACGGTTGCAGGCAATGGGCTATTCAGCATGGCGGCGGGGCTCCCTCCGTGGAACCGGCACGCGTTCCACTCGTTCCGGCCGCTCCAGAGAACGCTCCTCCGGTTGTGGAGGAGCTTCTGGCCCCGGTTCCCGGGGTGTACGCGGCTCCAAGGGTTGTCCGAGTTCGGCTGTTGTGTCAGCGGCTGCCGCATCTCGAATTCCTGCGGTCTCTGCTGAACGCCCCGTTCCACCGGTTACGCGTGATTTCAAAAGGAGGTCAGCAACACGCCCGACTTCCGGCGCGAACACGGAATCTTCGCGCGCAGCATCGTACCAACGGTACGCGGAAGCAGTGTCCTCAAGGACATTTTCCGCGTACCAACCGAGGATGAACCGTGCGCGAGTCGCCAGATTTCCCTGCGGATACAGCTCCAGAAGGCGATTGAAGTCCTTGATCGCCGATTCACACTCTCGTTTCTCGCACGCTCGCCACTCATCCCACCATGTTGCGGAGGACAGAGAATCTTTCGTTACCGAATCCGGCGGGTACGGCGGGCAACGGACCAGGGAATCGAACCAGCGCCCTTCGGCTTCCTGATACAGGTCGATCCCAGGTTCCTGCTCGGGGCGGCCCTGAACTGAGTGAATGGCCCTTTTGATTTCCATCGTGCTTCTCGTCCGCGATGTATCGGCAATCAATTTCTGCCAGATCGAATCTGAACGGGCGGTATCCCGTTTCACCTCCCGCCAGATCCACCCGGAGGCGTACTGCGCGCGCATCCGGAGATCCGAATCACTCGTTCGCTCGGCAACCGCGTCGAAGTAAAACAGCGCGGAATCCGGTTCGTCCATCGCCAGCAGGTGATGTTCCGCAAGGGAGTACCTCGCCCGGTCTTTCCTGGAGACGCTCACAGAATCAGTGGTATCAGCAAGTGTTGCGTGTAACTGCGTCCAGAGAGATATGTCGTCCATTCGCCGTTTGGCGGGCAGGGCAACTTCCTGATCCGGACTCTGCGCCGCAAGGGCATAGTGCCTTGCAGCGTTCGCGAAATTGCGGAATCTCTGCTCCTGCAAACGCCCCAGATGGAAATTTGCCTCCGCCGTTTCCCGCGTTCTCACACCCGTCGGTGCCGCCCCGCCGGCCGGTCCGCTGCCGGGCGGACCGGCTTGAGTTACTGTCGGAGGACTGAGACGTTCCGCATCTTCGAGGACTTTCTGGTACAGAAGAACAGCAGCTTCGATTTCGCCCGCCGCTTCTTTCGTCCTTGCGATCTCCAGTCTCGTACGCGGCACCTGATCGGTGAAACGCTGATCCCGAATCAGCGGTTCGAGGGTTGCGAGCGCGGCTTCTGCATTTCCCATGGCACGTTGCGTTCTCGCAATCCGAAGCAGGTTCTCATATCGTTCTGCTGCAGTCTGCGGGAGGCGGCTCAGTTCGCGGTACACCTCCACAGCTTCCGACATCCCCCCCGCCTCAATCAGGCATTCCGCCAGTTCAATCCTGGCCCGGTAGCGGAATTCCCGTTCGGTGGATCGACGTACTGCGACGCGGTACAGCGGAATCGCTTCCTCCGAAGACCCCCGCTCCCTTTTCAGCTTCGCCAGAGCAAATGCTGCGTCACCCTGAAACCGAGATCCGTCATCGGCGGCGATGCGGGAGAGCACACCCGTGGCCTCTTCGTATCTTCCAAGCTGCCACAGAGCCATTCCCTCCCAGTACCGCGCCTCCGGGGCCAGCGGACTCTGCGGGAACGTGGTCAACAATTCGGTGCACTTTCGCAGCGAAGGTGCGTACTCCCCCAGACGGTAATACGATTTCGCCATGAGCAGCAGCGCGTCGTCTACATACCGACTTCGCGGATGATAGACAAGCACCTTTGCCGATTTTTCGATTGCGGTGCGGTACGATTGCTCATCGCCGACTGCCGCCCCTCTCGTCGACGATGATTGCTGGGAAGGGCGCCGGGTCGCGGGGGACCCGGCCCGCTGCAGTGCTTCACGGCTTTGTCGGGCGCGTTCACCTTTTTCGAACGCACGTTCCGCATTGTAGAACGTGTTATAGTACGCACACCCGGCGAAACTGTGAACCGCCACGAAGACGATCAGCGGGATCCTGCTGCCGCGCGAGAGCCTCATTCCTATCGTCCCACCCGATGCATCACGTTCGCCTGGCAGTGATCATCTGCCGCATAAAATCCCTCCGCGAAGGGGCGCTGAGAATGAGCGGCGGAACGAGGTATCCGTTCGCAGGATCGAGATCCATCACCTCGTAGACCTTACCATCCCTCGCGTACGCCTGACCACCGGATTCCCAGAGGACGGGAAGCCCGGCGGCGATATCCCATGCGTGAACCTCCGGTGTCAAAGCGCCAACGAAACTGCCTTTGGCGGCGTAAAGGCACTTGACGACCGTACTCCCGAGAGTTCGGACCTTCCCCGAAAACTTGAGGTCCACTTCCCGGTACCACGTTGACCATACGGCTATCAGTTGTTCGTTTGGAGGATCGTCACGTTCGAGCATTTTGAACGGGGAGCCGTTCAACGTTGCGCCGATTCCCGTTGCAGCGGCGTAGGTCTCGCGCAGGACGGGGAGGACGACCACTCCCAGCACGGGAACGCCAAACCGCAGCCGTGCAACACAGACTGCCCAATGGGGCAAGCCCGCAACAAAGTTGGTGGTTCCGTCTATGGGATCCAGTAACCAGACGTATTCCCGTATGGTGCCAGGGGACCCACCGAATTCCTCCCCGATGATGGCGTCGTCCGGGAAGAGCTCGTGAAGTTTCCGGTGTATGAACTGCTCCACTTCCCGGTCCGTTGCAGTGACGAAGCTCCGATCAGTTTTCACGTGAGGCCGGCTGGCGCCGAATTGCGAAAGCGCGATCCGGCCAGCCTCCTCGGCTATTTCCTTCACCGACTCCATGATATCCGTGTTATCGCACATGAGCTGCTCTTGTCCCTTGTCCATCGTTCTGCGAACCCCCGACTAATCGGGGAAGTATCTATACCCACGTTATCAAGAGTGCACCATCCATCCTACGCATGTCAAGCACAGGCCGCCCTTTGGGGCGCAGGTGGGTTAGCGTATTTTTTCTCAAGTCGTTATCCACACAACGGACGGGGGAAACAGACGTGAGCGAACCGGTATACGAGATAGCGGGTGTCGAGGCGGTTGATGAGGCGGTGAAGGTCCACGAAGCCGCATTTTACGAATGGGACGGCGCGAAGGACCTGCAAAAGGGCGCTGCCTCGTGGAGGCAGACTCTCACGGAAAAACCGGGAGCCTTGCTGACCGTAGCGAGGCTGGACGGCAGAATCGTCACGTACGTGCTGGGTCATGACGCACAGGAGCCCGGCGTCTTCTTCATCGCTCTCATGGGAGGCCTTCCCGAAATCCGCGGCAAAGGCATCGGGAGGGGGCTTTTCCGCTTCACCCTGGAGGAGATACGCAGGCGAGGGTACCGCTCCGTTGACATCAATACGCTGAATCGGTATCGCGGGATGTTGACCCTCTGTATCACCGAGGATTTCGACATCGTGGACCTGCGGTTCGATCAGGGACGCGCGTGCAATCGTATTTATCTGCGCCGCGTGTTCGGCCCTCACGTTCGTCCCTGACGCGGAACGGAGAACCGAATGGCGAACCCGCCGTATCAAGTGTCTGTGCTGACGAACGGTCTGACCGTGGTAACGGAGGAGCGGCATCATGCGCCGGTAACCAGTTTCTGGATGGGGTACCGCGTGGGGAGCCGGAATGAGCTCCCCGGGCAGACCGGGGTATCTCATTGGATCGAGCATATGCTGTTCAAACCTTCCCAGCGATTCCCGGGTATTGAGCGTGATCGCTTGATCGCACGCGAAGGAGGAACCACCAATGCCTTCACATGGATAGACTGCACCGCATACTACACGACGATCCCGTCCTCCAAGTTGGACATTGTCCTGCAGATCGAGGCAGACCGTCTTTCAGGTCCGTTGTTCGCTCCGGATGTTTTTGAAACGGAACGCTCTGTCATACTCGCGGAGCGCGATGCGTATGAAAACCAACCGGAATGGCGACTTGCCGAGCAGGTTACGGCTGCTGCATTTCACGCGCACCCCTACGGGCACGAGGTGATCGGCATCGCCGAGGATATCCGAAATCTCTCGCGCGAGGACCTGCTCGCGTATTTTCGGACGTATTACATTCCGAACAACGCCGTGTGTGTTGTAGTCGGAGATTTCGAAACGCGGGTTCTCCTAGGGCGTCTCGAAGAGCTTTTCTCGGAAATTCCCCCCGGTGCGACGCCTCCTGCACCTCGCGCCATTGAACCAGCCCCGGTCGCGGAGCGCCGCGTTCTGCTTGAGGGCCCGGGTGCGACGGGCTACCTCGAAATGGCGTTTCTTGCGCCAAAAGCAACTGATCCCCGTTTTGTGCCGTCGCTTGTTCTCGGCTCCATCCTTGGAAGCCCGATCTCCCTCGGCTTCGGTAGCGGAGCTGAGAGTCGCAGTTCCCGCTTGTACCGCGCGTTGGTCGAAAAGGAACTGGCAATCGATGTCGACTGCAACCTGGAAGCAAGTATCGACCCGTTCCTTTTTGACATCACGGCCGTTGTGAGAGACGGCAGGACTCACGGCGAGGTGGAGGGAGCGATTCTGCGGGAGCTGGAAGCGATCGCGGCCTCACCACCGGACGCTGCGGAAATGGCGAAAGCACGCAAACAGCTGCGCGCGCTGTTCGCCTTCACAAATGAGCGTATCACCCATCGCGCCATGGTGTTGACTCTCGGATTCACCGTATTTCCTGTGCAGTTTCTGGACGAGTTTGAGCAGCGCATCAGCGATGTTACGGCGGAAGACGTCAGAGCAGCCGCAGAAAGCTTGTTTGCCAGACGAAATCGCGTTGTCGGGTGGTATCAACCCCTCGGCGGCGAAGACGAGCTGGAAGACGCGGACGAAGAAACGGAAACGGAAGAAGGTATCCAGTGAGTACCTCTGCAGCGTCGACCGGTTTCCCGGATTCCGAAAGCGTTTCGCGGACTGTGTTGCCGGATGGAGCCATCCTCCTCGTCCGCGAGAACCCCGCCAGCCCTGCGGTGGTGGTTCAGGGCGCGATTCTTACGGGCGCCGTGGATGACCCCCTGGACCGCCCGGGATTGTGTCGGTTCACCGCCGAATGTTTGACACGGGGCACACAGCGCCGGTCCGCGGCGGAGCTTTTCGAACTGGTGGAATCCGTTGGAGGTTCGTTGGGCGTCGGGGCGGGCCTGCACACAATTCGACTTGGCGCAAAGTGCCTTTCAGACGATCTCCAGATGATCGTTGAGCTGCTTTCCGAGGTCCTTCACAGCCCGTCCTTTCCCGCAGCGGAAATTGAGAAGGTACGAGGGGAGGTCCTCACGGAGCTTGAGGAACGCGATAATGACACCAGATCAGTTACGGACCTCGCGTTTCGCAAACTCGCCTATCCGCAAGACCATCCCTATTCACGCCCCGCCGACGGTGAGAGAGAAACCGTGGCCGGGTTCACGCGGGACGATGTGCAGCACTTTTTCGACAGCCTGGTTCGGCGGCGACCGGCAATCATCAGCGTAGTCGGCAATCTGCGACAGGACGACGTAGAAAAGCTCTTCGCGCCACTCTGGAGCACGAATGCGAGAACTGCAAATCCCGCGCCCTTGCCGGATTGCACGCGTCGTGACGGGCGGCGGGAAACGTACACGGTAATCCCCGGTAAAGTGCAGATCGACCTGGCCTGGGGCACGATAGGCCCCCCGCGAAACCATCCTGATTTCGTTCCGGCAAGTGTGGCGAATCTCATCCTCGGTGGTTTCGGACTTATGGGTCGGCTCGGTCAAAAGGTGCGAGAGGAACTCGGCCTTGCGTATTACGCGGCGAGCCGCGTCAACGCTGGTCTGGGCGCCGGGCCTTGGGTGTGCGTTGCGGGGGTTGCACCCGAACATTACAAAAAAGCTGTGTCGGCCATAGAACAGGAAGTCGCCAAGCTGCGGGAGATACCCGTTCCGCAAGACGAACTGGAGGACTGCAAATCGCATCTCATTGGATCACTTCCCTTGAAGCTGGAGTCGAACGAGGGAGTGGCAAGCATCATGTCGGAGATCGAGATATACCGTCTCGGCTGGGATTACCTCCACCGATTTGCTGACCTCGTGAACTCGGTGACGGCTGAGGACACAAACAGGGTAGTTCGCGCGTATTTTGAACCCGACCAGGCAATTCTGGCAGGGTCAGGACCCGAGGTGCCCGGATGAGGTGGACGAGTTGGCTTCCGTACGCCGTGATAGCGGCGGCCGTCACTGCCGCGGCCGTCAATTTGCCTCCGAGCGAAATGGAGCGGTCGGTGGCGGAAGGGATAGTTCATTCCGCGGCGCAGTCGCCGTTCTGGCTTTTCGTCGGCGGCGCACTGTCGGATGATTTCGTGTCCTCTGCCGCGATCGCGTTGACGACGTTGCTGCTCTACGTGTTCCTGCCGACGAAGGAAAGCGTGATTCCGTTGGCCGCCCTCGGAGGCGCCGCCGTACTGGATCGCCTCCTGAAAGGGATCATGTTCAGCAGCACAGGCGCATCGGTACCGGACGTGCCCTCAAGCGCCGTGTTACTCGCCTCAGCCTGGGCTGGAAGCGTAGCTCTTGTTGTTGCGCGGACGGGCAGAATGACCCGATGGCGGAAGGCGGCGCTGACAGGGGCCGTTCTTGTTGTTCTCCTGTCTGGTGCGTCGGCATTGATCGCGAAAAGAAGCTGGCCGATGGAAATCCTCGCGGCGTGGCTCTGGGCCGGCGCGGTTGTGTTCTGGCTCCACCGGGCAACCCGCAACGTGCTCACAGGAAAGGGAATCCGGGAGGGGACGTGAAGGAGCTTCCTCTCCCGGACTTTGAGAACCAACACCTCATTTCGCAAACGTGTAACGTTTCCCCGTCCGCCAGGCGGTATAACATCCCTCGAGCATTTCCGTCAGATTGCGCCCGTCTTCGACTGTCGTGATCAGGGGCGTGTCCTTGAGAATCGCCGAAATCCAGGCTTCCATGATGCTTGGTTTGTTCTCCGGAAGTTTCGAAGGAATGATCATGCCGTCGATTTTGTTCCCGCCTTTGAGCTTTCTGCTCTGGATCATCAGCGGCATTCCAGGGAAACCGCGCCCCACATAGCCTTCCGTACCGAACACTTCAAAAAGATTCGGGCCGGACCTGTGGCAGAAACTCGTGTCGAGAATCCCCAGGCCGCGGTTGGCGAATTCGACAACGGCAACCCCGTTGTCGTCGATCTTGTAAACGCGCGAGAAGTTGTTCATCTGCGCAACGGCGTACCTGGGTGGGCCCATGATCCATCGGATCATATCAGTCGTGTGGCATCCGAGATCGAACATGGCTCCCCCGCCCGCGGCTTTCTTGTCAACAAACCACAACTGGCCGCCTGAGAACCACTTATCAATGGCAGCCTGGTGCGCAACCCGGCCCCGAATCATGGTGATCCGACCGAGAACGCCATCCTCCACCAGTTCCTTGATCAAAAGGTTCTCGCCGCGCGTGCGGCTCGGCAAACTTACGGTGAACTTGATCCCGGGATGCTTCTTCACCGCGTCAACGACGACATCGGCCTCTTTTGTCGAGATCGTCAATGCCTTTTCCGTGAGCACGTGTTTTCCACGCTCAATTGCCTTCAGGTAGATCTCCGTGTGCTGCGCAGTAGGCGCGTTGACGACAATCGCATCCACATCTTTGCGGTCGAGTACCTCTTCCATCGCGTTACCGAAGAATGGCACTCCGTACTTCTCGGCCATAGGTTTGCCGCGCTCCGGCATATCATCCCAGATGCACATCAACTGGGCATCCGGTATCTGCCCGACCTGCCTCGCGTACCCATCGGCGTGAGCGTGTGCCATGCTCATCATCGCCACGCGCACTTTCTTTGGCATCGTTTTCTCCTTGGTGAGACTGAGACCCACAGGGGCACTTGCGATCGGCTATGTTGCGCCAGAAACGCCGCGTCCAGCGCCCGAAGAACAACCGAAACAATACTCCGCGCATTCCCCACTGCACAAGCCCCGAGGGGAAAAGAGAACGGGCGGGCCCTTCAGGGTCCGCCCGTTTCTCATACTCCAAGTGCGGCGCGTCACCGCGTCTGCGTGTTTCCCACAAGGGGGTCCGCCGTCCCGTGATCCTCAATACCCGGCTCGTTCGGGTTCTGCGCCGGCGCAGGCAAGACATCCTTCAGCGAGAAGACCAGGCGATCTCCGTCCCGATCGATCAGCACGGTTCCACCACCGTCGAATTTCCCCGTCAATATCTCTTCCGAGAGCGGGTCTTCGAGGTATTTCTGAATCGTTCGCTTCAACGGACGCGCGCCAAGGGCAGGATCGTACCCCTTTTCCGCGAGAAACACGGTTGCGGCGGGGGTTATCTCCAGGTCCAGATGGCGGTCTTTTACCCGTTTCTTCACGTCCGACATCAGAATGTGAACGATGGTGAGCATATCGTCATGGGAAAGGGTATTGAAAATCACCACTTCGTCGAGGCGGTTGAGGAATTCGGGGTTGAACGCGCGCTTCAGTTCCCGGTTGATTGCCGACTCCATCTCCGAACGTGAGGGAAGGGAGTCCTTGCTTCCGAACCCGAAGGTCCCCATGCTGCCGATATCCCGGCTGCCAAGGTTCGACGTCATGATGAGGATTGTGTTGCGGAAGTCTATTTTCCTGCCATAGCTGTCCGTAAGCCGCCCGTCGTCAAGTACCTGGAGCAGAATGTTGAACACGTCGGGGTGGGCCTTTTCTATTTCATCCAGCAGAATGACGGAATACGGCTTGCGGCGAACCTTTTCGGTGAGCTGACCGCCTTCTTCGTACCCCACATAACCGGGAGGAGCACCGACCAGCCTGCTGACCGCGAACTTCTCCATGAACTCCGACATGTCGATGATGATCGCGGCGTCTTCATCTTCGAACAGGTACGCCGCCAATGCCTTCCCCAGTTCAGTCTTTCCCACGCCCGTTGGCCCGAGAAACACAAACGAACCGATCGGCCGATCAGGGTCTTTCAGTCCGCTGCGCGAACGCCGAATTGCGCGAGACACTGCCGCAATTGCCTCCCGCTGCCCGACGACGCGTTTGCCCAGTTCCTCTTCCATGTGCATGAGTTTTTCGGATTCGTTTTTCGCGAGCCGGAAAACTGGAATACCTGTCATGCTGCTCACAACGTAGGCAATGTCTTCTTCTGTCACCTCTATGACGTCGTTTTCGCGCGCTTCTTCCCATTTCCTGCGTTCAAGTGCCAGTTTGTCTCGCAGTGCTTTTTCCTCGTCGCGCAGGTTGGCAGCCTCTTCGAAATTCTGCTCGTTAACTGCCGATTCCTTCTTCGTCTCGATCTCGGCGATCTGCGCTTCGAGCGCTTTGATTTCGTTTGGAACACTGACCTTCGACAGCCTCACCCTGGAGCCTGCTTCGTCGATAACGTCGAGCGATTTGTCCGGCTGGTATCGGTCGTGGAGATATCGCTCCGCCATCATCACGGCGGCTTCAATCGTAGCGTCGGGGAATTTCACGCGGTGGTGTTCCTCGTATTTCGGACGGAGGCCCTTGAGAATCTTCACCGTGTCTTCGACCGAAGGAGGATCCACCATGATCGTCTGAAAACGCCGTTCAAGGGCGCCATCTTTTTCTATGTGCTTGCGGTACTCGTCCAGAGTGGTGGCGCCGATACACTGGAGCTCACCCCGGGAAAGCGCCGGTTTGAACAGGTTGGATGCGTCAAGCGTTCCTTCCGCCGAACCTGCCCCGACGATCGTGTGCAACTCGTCAATGAAAATCACGACCTCACGGTTTTGGACAAGTTCGTTCATGATCGCTTTGATGCGCTCTTCAAACTGCCCGCGGTACTTCGTTCCGGCAACGATGCCACCCATATCCAGCGTCACAATCCGTTTGTTTTCCAGCACGTGCGGCACTTCCTTCGCCACAATTTTCTGTGCGAGGCCCTCCGCGATCGCGGTTTTTCCAACACCGGGTTCACCGATCAGGACCGGATTATTCTTCTTCCTCCGGCTGAGAACCTGACTTACCCGTTCAATTTCTTTTTCGCGCCCTATGACCGGATCGAGGGCATTTTCACGTGCCAGTTTGGTCAAATCCCGCCCGAAATGATCCAGAAAAGGCGTCTTGCTTTTCTTCTCCTTCGGCTGTCCGGCCTTGCTTCCACCGGTAATGAGAGCAATAACCTCTTCCTTGATCGTCTTGTAGTCCGCTCCCAGAGCGGAAAGAATCTGTGCGGCGACATTTTCCCGGTCTTTGACGAGGGCAAGCAGCAGGTGTTCAGTGCCAACATACTGCACTTTCATTTCCTTCGCTTCCGCCATTGCCCTTTCCAGAATTTCCTTGGCCTTGGGGGTGAACGGAGCCTGTCCCATAAGCATCTGACCGCCGGTTTGGGCGACCGCGTCTTCAACAGACTGCTTTATAGTCTCCGGGTCCAGCCCCAGGCTCGTCAGCGCGGCAATGGCCAGACCTTCACCTTCCTTGATAAGTCCCAGGAGGAGGTGCTCAGTCCCCACGTAGTCATGACCCAGGCGTTGGGACTCCTCCCGGGCGAGCGCCATGACCTTCTTCACCCGCTCCGTAAACATCTGGTGATCCATTGCGTTGCCTCCACCTTCCATTCCGGTGTTATCGATTTTCAGTGTTTCTCAATCTCGTGTTTGCCTGCTGGAAGTCGTCGTGCTCGCGAACCGTTCTCGCACATATTCGGCACGGTTCTGGTCACGCTGGTCACTGTCGAGTCTGCTTCCGGCCATGCGCTGGATATGGGAAGGCTGTACCCGCACAAGCAATTCATTCAAAAGGACCAGCGACGGTTCTTTGAGAACCCCGGTGCTTACTCCCAGTCTCACGGCAGATGCGAGATTCATGAATTCCTGACCGCTCAGAACCCGCGCGTTCGCGAGGATGCCCCAGGAACGCCATATCTTGTCTTCTATCTGCGCGCGAGCATCCCGCAGCAGGGTCTGTCGCGCGCTGTACTCAAAGTCGATAATCTGCCTGACGACGCGTTCCAGCGTCTCGAGGATCTCGTGTTCCGATTTCCCCAGCGTGATCTGATTTGATATTTGAAACAGACTGCCGACAACTTCGGTTCCTTCCCCGTAAAAGCCACGAACGGTCAACCCTACTTGCGCGATGCCGTTCAGGACCTGATCGACCGTCTGCACGAGCACGAGCCCCGGCAGGTGAATGAGAATCGAAGCGCGCAACCCGGTCCCCACGTTCGTCGGACACGCGGTGAGATACCCCAGATCCGCATCATACGCGATATCAAGCCTCCCGCAGAGCTCGGTATCAACCTTGTCGAGCATCTGCCAGGCGGCCTGCGGTTCAAATCCAGCCGTAAGGGCCTGAAGCCTCAGGTGGTCCTCTTCGTTAACCATGATGCTGAGGCGCTCGTCCTGGTCCACCATCACACCGCCATTACCTCCGCGGAGGGCCAGTGCAGGGCTTATCAGATGCCGTTCCACCAGCAGTTGGCGATCGTGTTCCTCGAGCTGTTTCATGTCAAAATAGGTGCTCTGGTTCAGGTCGCGAACGTGCTGGGCGGCAGAAAGCACTTCATCTACCACGCGTTCCTCGTCCGCGGTTTTGTTCTGGGACGAGAAAGGTATGTGCCGCAGATTTCGTGCGAGACGCACTCTGCTCGACACGATCACGTCCGCATACGCGCCTGACGCATCAAGCCACATCGGCGTCTGCCGAACCAGCGCATCGAGTGTCATTGCGCAGTTCGCTCCACATTCGATTCCTTCGAAATCGCCTCTATCCGGTCCCGCAACCTGGCAGCTTCTTCAAATTCCTCCCTCTCAACCGCTGCCTGCAGGCGTCTTTTGAGAAGCTCAAGCATCCACGTTCCCCGCGGCGTACCCGAGGTAATGTCTTCGTCAGCCAGGCGGGCGAAACGTTTCCCCCGGTGTCTTTCCGCGCCGTGGACCTTTTTGAGAAGGGGCATAAGCAGAGGCCGGAACGCATCGAAACACTCTGCGCACCCGAGTCGGTACCGCTCCTTGAACCGCGCATACGTAAGCCGGCAACCGGGACACATCACCGAATCCTCCCGGGAACCCTGTTCTACTTCCTCAGTTTCTCCGGAGCCTGACACCTGAACTGCCTCCTTGCCGCCCACAACAATCTCCACTCCTTCTGCACGGGCGCAATTCGCGCAGAGGTATTCAACCGTTTCCGTGTTCTCTTTCACCGAGATCAGACGCACAATCGCGTCATCTGCTTTGCACCGCTCACATACGCGTTTGCCCATGGAACCTTTCAGCCCCGACAAGCTGACGCAACATTACCGATCTCTTCAGAATAGGACGCCGTTTCGGCTTTTGTCAGTTCCCGCGCGACACCGTTTTCAAGGCGGATTTCGCGGTCTGCCCTGAGTGCGAGCGCGCGGTCGTGTGTGGCGATAACGAATGTAACTTCTTTCGCGCGCGCAAGACTCCACAACAGGTCGTTCAACTGCCTGCTGTGCCGATAGTCGAGGTTCCCTGATGGCTCATCCGCGAACACTATCGCGGGCTTGTTTGCCAGCGCGCGCGCCACCGCAACCCTTTGCTGTTCGCCCCCTGAAAGCTCATTCGGACGGTGTCCCAGACGGTTCTCCAGACCAACTGAAGTGAGCATCTCCAGGGCAACCGTCTTTGCGGCGGCAACATCGGTCCCGGCGATCAGACACGGCATCATCACATTTTCCAGGGCCGTGAAATCCGGCAGCAGGTGATGAAACTGGAACACGAAGCCGACCCGTTCATTCCGGAACCGCGATCTCGCTCCCTCGTCGGTATTGTCGATGCGTACGCCATCAACAATAATCTGCCCGGAAGTCGGCCTGTCGAGCCCGCCAAGAAGGTGCAGCAATGTGCTCTTGCCTGCCCCCGATTCACCGGTGATCGCGACGATTTCCCCTTTGCGGACGCGCAGGTCAACACCGACAAGAATCGGCAAATCGCCCTCCGGTGTCGGATAGCTTTTGTGCAGGTTTTCGGCCAGGACGGCCACTTCGGACGCAACCGGCAGATCGTCACTCATTGCGAATCGCCTCCACCGGGTCCATATTGGCCGCGCGCCGCGCGGGGTAAAGCGCCGACAGCACGCATATCACAATCGCCGCGGAACCAATCGCGACGAAATCCAGAACGCGCATTTCAACAGGGAATGCATTCACCTGGTAGAGCTCCGCAGGCAAACGAACGACGTGGTACTTGTCCTGAATCCAGCAAAGCGTGTATCCCAGAATACCTCCGGAAATACTTCCAACAAATCCCACAATGAGTCCCTGCACCAGAAAAATACGCGATATCTCGGACGCAGTTGTCCCCATTGCTTTCAGGATACCGATCTCTTTCGTTTTGTCTCGCACCACCATCGTCAACGTACTAACAATGTTAAATGCAGCCACAAGGATGATGAGGCTCAGTACGATGAATGCGAACCATTTCTCGATCATGAGCCATTTGTACAACCCGCCGTTCAGCTCGACCCATGTCGTCGTAGTGTAGGGGTAACCGCCAAGTTTCTGCGAAACCAGGCTATCCACTCCGTCTGCCATGAAGGCATCGCGCAACTTCACCTCGACAGCGCCTACGGAAGTCCCGTAGTCAAACAGACGTTGTGCCTCATGGATGTCCATTACCGCAAGCGTTGCGTCAAATTCGTAGAAACCCGAGTCGAAAACACCGGTTACGCGAAAAGGTGCGAACCTCGGTTGAACGATCATCATCGGGTTCACCGGGCCTTTCGGGGGAATCACCACGTAGACCCGATCCCCGACGAACACTTGGAGCTTACCCGCGAGTTGCCAGCCCAGCACGATCCCCGGCTCTGCGTTCGCTGAATCTCGACCGAGAAAGAAGCGCCCTGTGCAGTTGACAGAATCTTCTTTGAACAGGCGCACGATGTTCGAGACATCGCCGATAGTCAGCGTGTCGACACCCTTGATCTGGGCGCCTGTCTGAGCAACCGAGGGATTCGCAATGAGCGTTTCCTCATAGATCGTGGGCGACACTCCGACAACGCCGGGGATCTGCTTTATTTTTGCTTCGATTCCGCGGCTGTCGGCGAGGCTCCCCGTCTGCGACTGGACCCAGAGGTGTGCGTTCATCCCGATCAGGTGGCGAAGTATCTCACCGGCGAAACCATTCATGCCCGACAGGACGATGATGAGCGCCGCGACGCCCAGCGTGACTCCCAGCGTGGTAAGCATCGTCGTGAGGCTTACGAAAAGCTCCGATCTTTTTGGTCGAAGGTAGCGCCGGGCGACGAAAAACTCGTAATTCATCTGGTCTCCCGCGCGGCGCCGTAAAGGGGAGCCAGCTTGTTCTTCAGGTGGCGCATCAGCGGTTCATGACTGAGCGGCTTTCCCGTAACTTTCTCGACAAGTTCATTCGCCCGATACCGCATTCCCTGCCGGTGGATCTTTTCTTTGAGCCATTCTCTCAGTGGCAGGAAATCTCCCCTGCGGAATTGCGTGTCGAGATCACCGAGATCCGCCCGCGCCTGCTCGAAAAACTGCGCCGCGTAAAGGTTTCCCAGCGTATACGTGGGGAAATACCCGAAACCACCTCCGCTCCAGTGCGTGTCCTGCAGGCACCCCTCCGCATCATTCCGCGGGGTGATGTGCAGCAGTTGCTGCATCTTTTCGTTCCACGCGCCGGGAATGTCCGCTACCGCGAGGTCGCCTGAGACGATGGCCTGTTCGATTTCGAAACGCAGAAGGACGTGCAGGTTGTACGTTGCTTCGTCCGCTTCTACCCGGATGTACGACCGCTGGACATCATTCACGGCCCAGTAAAAGGCATCGAGCGACACATCCGAAAGCGCCTCCGGGAAAACGCTCCTCGCAATCGGCAATGCGAAATGCCAGAAACCACGGCTCCTTCCGACGAAATTCTCCCACATCCGCGACTGCGATTCGTGAATACCGAGCGACACGAAGCCACCCCGCGGAAGCCCGAAATGCGCCGGGTCTGTCCCCTGATCATACAAACCGTGGCCCGCTTCGTGGAGAAGCCCGAACATGGCGTCTCCCAGATCGCGTTCGTTATATCGCGTGGTGACTCTGACGTCACCCAGACCGACCTGCGCGCAGAAGGGATGGGTTGTCACATCAATCCGTCCTCCTGCCAGATCAAAACCAATTGCGCCCACCAGTATCTGCCCGAGGACCGCCTGTCTGTCTGTCGGGTATTTCCGGGTGAGGATCGTCCGGTCGGGTTCCTTTCCGGAGGAAAGGATCTCCTCGACGAAGGGGTTCAACTCGTTGCCCAAGGCAGTGAACACTGCTTTCATGCGATCCGTGGTCATCCCAGGCTCGTATCCATCCAGAAGAGTATCGTACCTGGTGGGCCCGGTGGCGATGGCATCGGCCTTTTCAAGCGTCAGCCGAACCACATTCTCAAGCGTAGGTTGAAAGGCCTTGAAATCGGATTTCTTTCTCGCCTCGCGCCATACCACGTGCGCGAGCGAGGTTACCCGTGCAAGTTCTTCCACAAGGCTTTTGGGCACCTTCACTTCACGGTCATATTCGCGACGGATTTCCCTTACGTTAACCGCGTAATCGGACAAGGGGTCCTTCACGAGATCACTCTGTTCGACACATGTGAGCAGATCACCGATTTCCGGCGCCGTGAATTGCTCATGCAGCATTCCCGAGAGCAAGGATAGCTGCTGCGAACGGTATTCCGCCCCTGCCGAGGGCATGTACGTTTCCATATCCCAGTGCAAAACGCTTGCCGTATTCCCCAGCAGAGCGATGTTCTTCACCCGCTGGACGAGTTCCTCATACGCTGCTTCCGGTGTTTTCACCATTGGTCGCTCCGTTTCTGCGTCAGGGTGTGTCGGCATCTCTGGCGTCCGCAGGGCGCAACGTGGGGAACGCGATGACGTCGCGGATTGACGCCTGGTCGGTGAGCACCATGACCATTCGGTCTATGCCTATGCCCAACCCTCCGGTCGGAGGCATCCCGATCTCCATTGCGCGGAGGAAATCCTCGTCGACAGGGGGTACCTCGCCGTCCACTTCGCGGTGCGCCGCCTGTGCCTCAAGAAGCTGCCGTTGACGAACGGGGTCGTTCATCTCGGAGTACGCGTTCCCGATTTCGTACCCCAGTATGTACGGCTCAAATCGTTCAATGAACCCCGGCCTCGTTCGGGAGGCTTTGCACAACGGCGAAGTCTCCTCCGGATGGTTTGTCACGAAAACAGGGCCGGTAAGTTCTTTTTCCACTCGGTATTCGAACAGGTCAGCGATCAGCATACCCCGCGAAAGAACGGCCGGCGCATCCGGATCGTGAACTCGGACCATGCTGAGCAGTTCCTCATCCGATAGGTTTTCAACTGAAATGCCGGCATGTTTTCCGATAGCCTCGACCATCTCGACCCGTTCCCACGGAGGTTCGAGATTGATCTCGCGTCCCTGAAGGGAGATTGTTGTTGTTCCGTTCACTTTGAGGCACGATTCCACGTACACGGCTTCCGTGAGAGCCATCATGTCGTTGAAATCCGCGTATGCCTGGTACGCCTCAAGCATGGTGAACTCAGGGTTGTGCGTGCGGTCGATTCCTTCGTTGCGGAAGTTCTTCGACAAGTCGTACACGCGTTCCAAGCCGCCTACGACCAATCGCTTAAGGTAGAGCTCAGGGCTGATTTTGAGATAGAGGTCTATGTCCAGAGCGTTGTGATGCGTTTTGAACGGCCGTGCGTTCGCCCCACCGTACACCCGCTGGAGCGCAGGGGTTTCGACCTCGATAAAACCGCGATCCTCGAGAACGCGCCTTACGCTCTGCAGGATCTGCGACCTTTTGCGGAACACTTCGCGCACTTCGGGGTTGATAATCAGGTCGATGGAGCGGTGACGATAGCGGAGTTCGACATTCGAACGAATGTCATCATACACCCGCCGCTCCCCCTCAACCATTTGTTCCTTCACCACGGGAAGCGGACGAATGCTTTTGCAGAGGACAACGAACTCGGTCACCTGGACGGTGGTTTCGCCCGTATGGGTAACAAAAACCGGCCCCTTTACCCCGATGATGTCACCGATGTCCAGCAGGTTCCAGATCGAATACGGGGTTTCCCCTACGGCATCTCTGCGCACGTAGATCTGTATCCTTCCCTCGGCATCCTGAATATGCGCGAACGCCGTTTTCCCCTTTCCCCGAATGGACATCAGCCGTCCTGCGATTGATACCGGTTGTTCGGAAAACCGTTCGGGATCAGCAACAATTTCCCTGGTCGTGTTGGCAGGATCGAACCGGTAGGGGTACGGATCCACCCCCAACGCGCGGATCGCCTCGATTTTCGCTTTGCGCTGCTCGATCAACAACTGCACGTATTCCACGGAATCCTCCCCGGAATCCCAGACAGGAGTCACGGACTGCAACGTGAAACGTTAGATACCCATGAACACTCGGGAGGGTTAAACAAAATGTACCGCCGAGGGCCGGAACACGCCAACTGCACGTGGAATCAGGCGTAGTTGCCGGCGAACGGGATCAGTGTGCTCAGAGGACCCACCTGGCGAGCAGCGGCCATCACATCGAAGCCGCCCGGCGTAAAATGGACATCGCAGAACGCGAACTCCCGATCCGAAAAGACTCCAACCGGGTGTCTACGCTCGTCTCACTTTGTTGAGCGGGAAATCCGCACTGTCAATTCGGGTGGAAACCAGGGCGAAATGCGGGCGGGAGATTTCGTTCAAAAAAAGCAGGGGTGATTCTTCACAACAGCCGCTCCCGCCGAAAGCGGCCGCGGCGCTCTAATTCGCTCCAAACGCCGGTAATTGCCACGTGGGAACCGGCGGAACACGCCGCTTCATCACGCGAAGGATAACCCGGAAACGTCAGCGGCTCCACGGACGAGTATCAGCTTTCCCCCCCGAATCCGCTTGAAACCCGCTCTACATGCTCGTAATATGCCCTGCGCTTGAGGCAACTGGCCGCTTCGTCATCCGCGATGACGATTGCGTGCGGATGAAGCTGCAATGCGCTCGCGGTAACCTGCGAGGTCACAGGGCCTTCCACTGCTTCCGCCAGTATTCGGGCCTTGCCCTTGCCGGTTGCAAGGAGCAGGCAGGCGGCGGACTCGAGTATGGTGCCGACACCCATCGTGATGGCGAATTTCGGTACCTCTTCTCCTTCTCCAAAAAAGCGGGCGTTGTCGCGGATCGTCTCCGGCGCAAGTGTTTTGGGCCGTGTGCGAGAGGCGAGGCTCGATCCCGGTTCGTTGAAGGCGATGTGGCCATCACTTCCAATGCCGAGTATCTGCAGATCAATACCACCAAATTCCCGGATTTTTCGCTCGTAATCATCGCATGATTTTGCGATGTTCTTCGCGGTTCCGGAAGGTATGTTGATGTTATCGCCGGGCACGTTAATGTGGTCGAACAGGTTTACGCGCATGAAATGGTGGTAACTCTGGGGATGATCGGGTGCGAGCCCGTAATACTCGTCGAGATTGAACGTCGTCACACCGGAAAAATCCAGACCCTCGTCTTTGTGCCGTCGGATGAGTTCCCGGTACAGACCCAGAGGAGTTGAGCCGGTCGCCAGTCCGAGGACCGCGTTCGGCTTGCGCCGCAGCAGTGCCTCAACGAAATCGGCCGCACGGCGCGAGACACCGGCATAGTCCTTTTCTATGATGATTCGCACGCGCCAACCTTCTTTTCTCTGAGAGCATGCGGCTGCCGCCGCTGTGTGATGCTCACCCTATTCAATCTGACCGGATTTCAGCATTTCGGCGAGCACTGCGTAGATCGCGTATTCCGACCGCGGAAGATTCTCCGTCAATTCCGTCACCGACGCGCCTCTGCGCAGCATGTTCCAGATACCGTTCGCCAAGGTCCGGTTGTCGTCATCGGTCCATTCCAGCGCGTCAACCTTCGGTTTGAAGACTTTGTCAGGGTCGGGTATCTGTTCCTTGAGGAGCTTGAGCTCATCCGAAAGTCGCGCCGCTTCGAACAACAGGGACATGCCTGGCACCGATACTTCCGCTCGCTGGTCGAAACCTTCCGGGAATTTGCCTTCTTTGAACGAGAAGCTCCCTTTTTTGTTCTCCGTCTGGAAAAGCTGATAGAAGGCTTCTTCGCCAAGGAGCTGGCGGTAACGGGCATACCGCATGGTCCCCGCCTCGAAATAGAGGTCGGCCAAAGGTTCTTGCTGCTCGTCGGTAACCGTAAGGACGCCCGTCCTTTCGTCGGAGGACAACAGCGTCTGGATGATGGTCGCCAGATCGAAATATTCCAGCGATCCCTGAAGTTCGCGGTGATGGGTTTGAATGCGCTCCTTCTTGATTGACGTTTTCAGCCGGCGCGCAAACACTGTCGCGAGGCGGAGAGCGAGCTCTGGCAACGCCTTGAAAAGCTTCATAAACACGTCATGCGGAATCATCAAGACTTCCGCGCCTTGCGGCACCCGCGCGATTGAGCTGCGGGAATCCCCGGAGATGAGAATGGACATCTCCCCGATGGAATCACCCGCGGTTAGATACGCCACGACATTCAGTTTGTCCGGGTCGTCGGTCGGGCGGCAGATTTCCACGATTCCTGACTTGATGATGTAGACCTGGGAGACCGGATCCCCGATTACGAAAATCATCTTGCCCGGTTCATATTTCTCCAGCGTTGCGTTCGCACGAATGACCTTCAACGTTTCGTCTGACAGAGCACCGAAAACTTCTGATTCCTTCATGAACGCGATATCTTTGTCATCGAAGGAACCGATTTGAAGGTCGGCCCACCGTTCCTGATCGCTCAACTCGGGTATCTGTTTCATCTCGGCTTCGGACACGCGCCGCGCCTGTTCAGTGATCAACCGGACCAAAAGTTCATTCGTCTGGTTCTGTTTCTCCAGGACGGCGGTAATGTCGGGAACGGGAGCTTGCACCGCGGTCGAGCCCGCAGGGACGGATCGTTCTGCGATCTTCTCGAGTGCGGCGACGACTCCAGAGACATCGGCGGCTTCCAGATGCGCCGCGCCCCCGGGCAAAGGGGTCTGCGCCGATGCCGCGAGTTTGGCCATGACGGTAAGCAGTTTCACGAGGTGTTCATCACGCCTCGATGTGGAGTCCAGAAACTCCTCCAACGCCTGAACAAGGCGCGAACCGATCACTCCGGCGGCAACTTCGGCACTCGGTTTTTCGTTCATTGAGAACCTCCCCTGAGCCGTTAACATCGTGCTCCGGCTGGCGCATCCACAAGCGAACCGCCCGGCACCAGCTGCGGACGGGTCGCTGACGTGGCTCCGTATAATGCCTAATGTACGCAAATAGCGATTGAGTGGCGAGTCAAGGAGGGGAACAAGTCAGCACGGGGGGTTGCGCTTCGATGGCGTTGGCTCGTTCCTGTAATTTCCGATATGCGAACCCTCGTCCCAGACTTTCTCACGCGGAGTTGAACCGATGCCCGATGATCCGCCTGTGCCTGAGAACCCTCACGCCGCCGAATTGAAAGCGTTGCTGGCTGAGATTGCCCGCAATGAGCCCGGTTTTTTCCGGTCCCTTGCGGCGGACGTGTTCAAAATCCCGTTCGGATACCGCTGGGAGGACCATCCCGGCGTTACTATCGGGAAGGACGTACGGATTCATCCTGCCGCGCGCATTGAACTGGGCAGCCGAAGCAGGCTCACGATAGGCGACGGAAGTTCCATTGGTCCCATGGCTGTTCTTCGACCGAAGGATTTCCACATGATTATCGGACCGAACTGCTCGGTCAACGATTACACCATGCTGTACGATAACCTGGTTCTCGGGCGCGGCGTGCGTATCGGCGCTCACTCGCTCATAATCCCGGAAAACCACACATTCGCCACCCGCGCGAAATACATCTATGAACAACCTTGCGAGTTCAAAGGGGTGGTTTTTGAAGACGACGTCTGGGTGGGGTCGAATGTTGTGGTTCTGGACGGCGTGAGGGTTGGGAAGGGCGCGATTCTTGCCGCCGGTTGTGTAGTCACCAGGGACGTGCCGCCTTACGCGATTGTGGGCGGCGTGCCGGCGCGGGTGATCAAAGAACGCCCTTTGTAATAGATGCACCATCACTCCGTGAATACTCCGTAACGCCGGCAGATACGGTCGTAGGCACGGAAATGCTCCAGAGGAACCTCCGGGCTCACAGAATGAGTTCCGATGATCAGTCCACCGTCCCGCGCAAGCTCGATCAGTTTTCGCGCTTCCACCTCAATTCGATCCACCGGCCCGTTGATCAGGATATCCGTATTGCACATTCCCCCTGCCAGGACAAGTTTTGGGTAGCGTTCCCGGAGCAGAAAAGGATCCACGCCGGCCCGTCGCTCCAACGGATGCAGGCCGCTGATACCCGCATCAACAAGCATGTCCACGAACGGGTTTATGTTTCCGTCCGAATGGAAAAAGACGTACTTTGCGCCGGCAGCTTTGTACCGCGAAATCATCTGGCTGTACACAGGCAGAAAAACGCGTTCAAAGGCGGACGGACTGAAAAGGGGAGCCTCGTTGAACGCCACGTCGTCGTAAATCCAGATCCCCGTGTTCGTCAGCCCCCATCTGGTGATGCTTTCCACACCTACATCGCAGAGGTGTGATCCCACCTTCTCCGCCAGGTTCCGAGCAAGAACTTCATCAGTCGCGATGTCCATCAGGAACTGTTTTTCCCCGCGCAGAAGCGTTGTGCGCAGGAACGGGCCCCCTGTTTTGGCGAAAACGCAGTAATCACGCCGAGCATTTTCCAGTTCCTGCCGCAATTCGGACCAGGTCTGGCGGCCCATCAGATAGCGTCCGTCGCTCGCAGG
>JAKPPK010000288.1 GCA_029547385.1 Candidatus Latescibacterota bacterium | reverse complement strand
GCTTTCGGATCGGCGCATCTTCCCCGCAATTGATGTGAACAAATCAGGGACGCGTCGCGAAGAGCTTCTCCTCACCGAATTCGAACTGCATCGTGTGTGGATACTTCGGAAGTTCCTGGCGCAGATGAGTTCCGCGGAGGCAATGGAATTCCTTATCGACCGGATGCACGGCACAAAGACGAATCACGAATTCCTCGACATGATGAACGGCTGATCGACGCGACCGGGTGCCCGGGTCAATCGCCAGAATTTGGCCGTTAGGTGCATCGAAAGTTATATTTTCAAATCCAGTTTGCTTTTTCAGACAAACGTGCGGACCCTTAGAACGTGTGGAGCACACCTGATGAAATCCGGAATCCATCCTGAATATCACGCCACGACCATCGCCTGCGCTTGTGGTAACGTCGTTCAGACGTCCTCAACGAAGAAGAACCTTCGCGTCGAAATCTGCGGTGCGTGCCACCCATTCTTCACCGGCAAGCAGAAACTGATAGACACTGCTGGAAGAGTGGATGCCTTCCGACGTCGGTACAACCGCTCGGAAGCGAAATAACCGCCGGGCAGAATGGAATCCGCTCCTCCCGCAGATCGCACGGACTCGATTACAGACAGAACCAGACTCGATCTTTCGGTCGGCGGGCAAGCGCTGATCGAAGGGGTCATGATACGTTCTCCCCGGTCCATTGCCATCGCCTTGCGCACGCCTCGCGGAATCACTGTTGAAACCCGGAACTACGTGAATCTGGTGGCGCGCACACGCTGGTTGTCGCTGCCGGTTTTGCGTGGCGTAGTTTCTTTTTTTGAGATGCTTGGCATCGGCCTGAATGCTCTGACGTACAGCGCGAACGTTGCAGCCTCCGATGGGTGCGATACTCCGGTGAAGGATCGGATATCCCCGGCGGAGGCGCTTCTTTTTTTGATATCGTTCGGGCTCGGGGTTGGCCTTTTCGTGTTCCTTCCTATGGCGTTGGCCACTCTCGCCGGTCTGACGAACCGTCCGGTGGCG
>JAKPPK010000287.1 GCA_029547385.1 Candidatus Latescibacterota bacterium | reverse complement strand
GAGCTTCCGAAATCCATATCTCGGTGTAGCTCAGCCCCTCGTACTTCAACGGTGCGCGTTCAAGGTCCACCACCGCACCCGTCCGCTCGCCCATTTCCCCTACTGCGGAAGACAACCCTCCTGCCCCGCAGTCAGTGATAGCACTGTATAACCCCCTGTCACGTGCCATCATGAGTACATCCGTGACTTTCTTCTCCGTAATGGGGTTGCCGATCTGAACAGCATTCGACCAGACGTTCTCCTCGTCACTCCCCAGTTCTGCACTGCTGAACGTCGCGCCGTGAATTCCGTCCCGCCCGGTTCGTCCGCCGACAACAACTATCTTCATTCCCGGAAGCGCTGTTTTCCGCTCGCATCCGACGGGCAGCAGACCGACGGTACCGCAGTAGACGAGCGGATTGCCGAGATAGCGATCATCAAAAATGACAGCCCCGTTGACGGTGGGGACCCCCATTCTGTTGCCGTAATCCCGTACACCCGCAACAACGCCGCGCATGATCCGCCGTGGATGGAGTATGCCTTCCGGAATCTCGTCCGCCGGGTAATCGGGCCGGGCAAAACAAAACACATCGGTGTTGGCCACAGGTTTGGCCCCGAGCCCGGTCCCCAGAACATCCCTGATTACCCCTCCGATACCCGTACCGGCGCCGCCATAGGGTTCCAGCGCGCTGGGGTGGTTATGGGTTTCCACTTTGAAACAGATATGATTCTTCTCGTTAAACTCGATCACTCCAGCGTTGTCATCAAACACAGACACGCACCAGGGCTTCGCAAGCTCCTGGGTCGCCTTCACGATTGTCTGTTTGAGCAGGTTGTCGATTACTTCACCGTCGAATTCTATTCTCCCTTTGAACGTCTTGTGCACACAGTGCTCGGACCACGTCTGAGCCAGGGTTTCCAGTTCTATGTCAGTAGGATTCCTGCCGAGGTGTTCGAAGTGTTCCTTGATGCGCCGCATTTCGGATACGCTCAGGGATAACCCGCGCCCGCGACTGATCCCCATCAAGCCTTCATCATCGCAGCCGACCAGCTCTACGTGGGAGGGACCCCGGAATTCCTCAGCGGGGAACGGCTTGGGGAGGTCATCATTCCCCATCACTACATGGTTCACGGTCTTGTTCGCGAGAAGGGCATACGCGGCCTCAAGTATTTCAGAGGCGGTCGCATCTCCGTAGAAACGGTATCTTGCGGCTGTGCGCACGGCACGCAGCGCAACACCGAGGTCACCGGAAGCCTTCAGAACAGATCCTTCCACTGGGTCCATGACACCGGGGTTGTAGGCGACCTCAAGCACGTGGTTGGCCCCTCGCCTGTCAGGGGTCTCTCCCGCGCCGTACACCGCCCACGTCTCCACCACCGGGTCAACAAACAGCCGGTTCGCGAGAAGTTCGGCAGCCTCCCGCGAAAGCTCTCCCTCGACCCTGAAAATTCGATCCACTTCCACACGGGTGATCCCGGTGAGTCCGTGATCGCGTACGTCTGCGAGGGTACCTCTCGCATGCGCGTCCATTTCCGGGTTTTTCTGACTTATCACGATCGTATACACGGCGTTGCCCTCTTAGGCGAAATGTCTGAAATTCCCAATATCCCCAAAATACGGTTCCCCACCACGCCCGGCCAACGCGATCTCGGGCGCTTTTCAAGTCCGGCCCTTACATTTTGGCCGTATCGTCCAGCCACCATTTGATCGTCCAGAGAGCGAGCAGGGCTTTGTGGTTGACGTGGGCGGGTGAGCAGAAGCATCCAGCGTGGTTGAGTGCCACATCGGATGCGAGGGCTTCATCGAGACTTCGTCCTCGAAACGGAACTGAAGTCCCCATTCTCCTGACGCTGTCCTTTCCGACTTCCCCGAAAATGCACGTAGCCTCCCATCCTTCGCGCCCCGCTGGCGGCACGATTATCGCGAAGTCTTTGATGCGCCAGTCTCCATCATCTGCGGGTGAGAGACAGACGCGGATTTCCGCCGGAAATGCTCTACCCCCGTTTCGACACGAAGAGCCTTCATAACGAAACAGGAAATCGTAAGACCCATCCTGGTTTTTCTGGACATCAAGATCGTTTGAAGCCCATTTGCGGAGGGCTTTCGGGTCAATCAAAAGGCTCATGCCGTATTCCTGATGGTTATCTCCCGATCGCGGGAAGAAGGCCGGAAGGCAGTATCCCGCTCGGGTCGAACTGTTGTTTGAGTTCCTCCGCCAGTTGAGTTTGTCCCTGGTTTTGCAGGAATTCCTGCAGGCCCTCATGTAACGAAAACACCTCGATTCTTGCGGGCGTCTCCACCAGATTCTCGTCCAGTTCCCGCAGTATTTCGGCAGCCACCGCCGCCCCGTTCGGAATAACTATGTCTGCTCGCGCAGCCAGCGCATCGGCAACAAACTCACATCTGCGCCCGCGGCGTGAACAAACATGCAACGCGTGGTCAAGGCAGAACCCGAGCGTGTCCGGCGGGGTAGTCAGAACCAGCTTCAGATTCCCGTCGTCCGCGGAGTTCGGCACGGGGCTGTACCGTTCTGAGATGCGCCTCCAGAGGCCTTCACACGCCTGATCTTCGTGCGACGTGATGTGGTCCGCCCCCTCCACGGCTGCCAGTACCGTCGCACGGTTCACGTGTCCCGCCACCGAAGAGGAGGTCCCTGAAAACTCCACCACCACAGAGACGCCTTTTCCCGAGCGACCACCTCCCGGCGGACCATTGAAAAGTGCTACTGCGCGGGGGGCAAGGTGTCCTGAACTCCCCTGCCCTCCCCGCAGCGCGAGGCGAGCGAAGCTCGACGCGGACGCGACATTGTCGTAAGAGGCGACCACGCACTGTTTGGTGGCCGGAATGACCGCGACTCGCAGCGCAACTGCAGTGATGAGCGCGTACCGGTTGCGCTTCCCGAGGCAGAGTTCAGAGAGTCGCAATCCGGCATGTTGCATACGGACCATTCCGCCCCAGGACATCACGTCTCCGCGGCCCGTAACCGCCTCCAGCCCGAGGACCCTTGTATACATTCTCCCGTACCCTCGCGCATACGCGCCTTCAGTCTCCCAGGCAAGAAAATCCCCGAGGCGGATGCCGCCGTCAACGTAGGGCGATCCCGGGAACCACAGTCCGTTGGCAGCGAGATGACTGGCTAGGTCGTTCAGAGTAATCCCTGCCTCCGCGACAACAACTCTGCTTGCGTTGTCGGAAAGCACGACCTTATTCAAACCCGAAGTGTCGAGGTCGAGGGAAGCGCCGCGAGGAAAGCCGTTTATTGACAGCACGATACCTCGTTCCCTCGCTGACCTCACCAATAACCCCAGTATCTCCGGAGCCGGGATGAGGACTGACTCGGGAAGAGCGCCGAGCGATGCCTTGTTCGCGATCTCCGCCGTTTTGGCCTTCAGCGCTCTGACCTCTTCCTCACGCTTCCTGCGTGCACCAATGTCACGCCGTTCCGCGTTTCGCGCCGGCGGGAGAGAAAGAGACAGAACGGCGCGCTTGTCGAGCACCGCATCGATACGTCTCATCGCGTCCAGATCGGCCTCTCGGTGCAGCGAGGGCAGAAAACCCAGTCGTCTCGCCCCAACACCGTGTGCGGCGAGAGCGGCGCCTTTCAGTGCCAACGCCTTTTCCTGAAACCGCGCCAAAAAAGCCTGTTCTTTGGCCTCATCGCCCTGTTCTGCTGCACCATGCATCCAGAGACACTCAGAAGCCACTCTGACCATTCCAGAAAGAACGACTCCGTACTCCCTCGCCTGCCCCAAGGCATATCCCGTCAGCTCAGGAAGAGCCGCGAGGGGACAGGAAAAATCCGCAAGCACACCACCATGGTGCGAGCAAAACTGCCGCTGCGCGGAACGCCAGAAATTCGCAATCTCATCCCTCTGCCGGTTGTCAGTCACGATAACCTGCATCGCGAGGAAATCATGGCAGACACCCGATACCCATTGCGCACCGTCTTCCACATCCTCCTCGCCACCGGAGACAGACACCAACAGCGCCGCGCCTGCCGCAACTGCGGCTTCGCCTGCCAGAGCCCCCCGAACGGCCTCCGCAGCGATAATGTCTGCGCTGTCCGGCAAGAACCCCGTCTTCAGCAGACCCACACCTGCGACGGTTGCGGCAACCACGTCCCGAAACAACGCTACCACAATCACTTCTCTCGGCGGCGCGGGTTCGAGGCGAAACGTTGCCTCGGTGACGACACAGAGGGTTCCTTCCGACCCCACGGCGAACCCGTGCAAATCGAGCGGCCCATTGAAACCCGATTGCGAAGAAGAAACGATGTCACCCGATGCAAAAACGCACCGGATCCCGGACAACAGGCCATCTGCGAGGCCTAAGGGCCCACCGTAACCGTCTCCGTTTCTCGCGACAAATCCTCCTGTCGTGGCAAACGGAGGCATGTCCGTCCCGCCAGAAAGTCGGAATCCGTGTGCAGTCACGGCCGCAACCATTTCCTCTATCCGCACTCCTGCTCCCGCAGTCACCCTCATTTGCTCTGCAACAACTCGCAGGGGTGTGTTCATTCGCGCAGTGCTGATCACTGTAACCGCGTCGTGTGGAAGCGCCCCCCAGACTAGACCTGAGCCGCCCCCGCGCACCGAAGCACCAAGCCCCTCTCTCCCGAGCAGGCGAAAAATCTCAGAAACCTGCTCATCCGTGGAGGGCAGCAGGATTGCCAGCGGACGGATGGAATCGCTGCCTCTGGTTTCGCCGTACAGCTGCAGCAACGTTTCGTCGACGATTACAAAACCGCGTCCGACAATCCGTTCAAGCTGCGATACGGTTGCGCGCGGCAAACGACTTCGAGACGTCACGGGTCTTCGTCCAAAAGGATGCGCTTGTTCATATCTCCGCAACCCGCGTATACTTTTTCACAGGCCGCGCAACGCCCTGCCGGGTAACACAAAGCACTTTGGCCAGCTGAAGGGATATCCTGCATGTTCAAGCTGTCAGTCTTCACGGATGAGATTTCGCAGGACTTTGAACGAGCGGTAGCCGTCGCATCGGAGTACCGTCTCGATGGCGTCGAGATACGGTCTGTCTGGGACAAACCCCCTCAACAACTGGACAACCGGGATATCCGCGAGATTCGGGAAATCCTGAAAGGAACCGGCCTCAAAGTGGCCAGCATAGCGTCCCCCTTTTTCAAATGCCATCTGGGCAACGCCGAGGAACGAAAAGAACACATTCAGATTCTCGAGCGGTGTTCCCGTCTCGCTGACGCTCTTGAGTGCTCGATTATCAGGGGATTCACGTTCTGGCGCGAAACGCCCGTGGAAAACCACTGGCAGGACATCCTGGCCGCTTTTGCCGAGCCTCTTACCCTTCTTGAAAAATACGACAAGACCCTGGCAATTGAGAATGAAGCAAGCACAATGGTCGGAACTGGCAGGCGGCTCGCGAGATTTCTGGGCGATCTCAACACGGACCGTGTTGCTGCAATGTGGGACCCCGCAAATTGCATCTACGACGACGAAGACAGGGAAATCCCGTTCCCCGATGGGTACGAGGCGGTGAAGCACAGGATGCGCCACATGCATCTCAAGGACGCGTTGCGGGACCCCGCTTCGAACGAACCCCGGTGTGTGCCAATCGGCGAGGGACTTGTTGATTACCGCGCTCAGTTCCCCGCACTTGTTGCCGATGGTTACGATGGGTTCGTCTCGCTTGAAACCCACTGGAGGCCGACAGCCCTCGATGAGGAACAACTGAACCGACCCGGCGGGGCCGCCTTCAGCAAGGAAGGCGAGTACGCCACGCGGGTCTGCCTCGATAACCTCTTCCGGATGCTTGCGGATCTGGGCCTCAGATAACATACTCTCGGGCCCATCGATACGCCGCGCCCTTGAGTTTCGCCTTGCGAAGCCGGTCGCGCGAACGGTACATTTCAGTTCTTACCACAGGTGGATCCATTTTCCCAGATCCAACGGCATCTGGTCCCCGGTGGTGTTTCTGTCCCCTAAGGAGTTTTCGATGAGCAATCTGCGTGGTGTTGATCCCGAAGTGTGGGCATTGATTCAGCAGGAAGAGCTCCGTCAAACGAGCAAGATCCGGTTGATTCCCTCGGAAAACTATGTCTCCAAAGCAGTTCTCGAGGCCACAGGTTCAGTGTTCACGAACAAGTACTCCGAGGGGTACGCGGGGAACCGCTATTACGAGGGACAGCAAAACGTTGATGTGCTCGAAACACTCGCCCAGAACCGCGCGAAAGAGCTGTTCGGCGCCAGATATGTGAACCTTCAGCCCTATTCTGGATCACCAGCCAACCAGGCCGTATGCCACGCGTTGCTCGAGCCAGGCGATACAATTATGGGGCTCGATCTCCGTCATGGTGGGCACCTTACGCACGGATGGAAGGTGAATTTCTCCGCCCGTTATTACCGTTCAGTCCCGTATCGCGTCAACCCCGCAACCGGCCTCTTGGACTACGATGCCCTGGAGGCGTTGGCGAATGAACACAGGCCGAAGCTGATCATCTGCGGGGCAACGGCGTACTCCCGCATCATAGATTTCCCCCGGATTGCCGAAATAGCACGATCCACCGGAGCGTATTCGCTTGCCGACATCGCCCATATTTCCGGTCTGATCGTCGCCGGGGAGCATCCATCGCCCGTAGGGGTTACCGACGTGGTCTCCACGACAACGCACAAATCGTTGCGTGGGCCGCGCGGGGCAATGATTATGACCAATTCAGAGGAACTTGCCAAAAAAATCGACCGAGCGGTGTTCCCCGGTCTCCAGGGAGGCCCGCACAACAATACGACTGCTGCCATCGCCGTCGCGCTGAAAGAAGCCGCCACTCCTGAGTTTCGGGAATACGGCAGGCAGATCGTGCGCAACGCGAAAACACTCGCTGACGCGTTGGCAAAAAAGGGGTACAACCTCATTTCAGGCGGAACAGACAACCATCTGATTCTAATTGACTTGACGAATAAGGGGATTTCCGGCAAAATCGCCGCACGCGCGCTGGACCTCGGCGGGATAGAAACAAACTACAACACCATCCCCGACGACCCACGGAAAGCGAACGACCCTTCCGGTCTCAGAATCGGAACGCCGGCCGTTACAACTCGCGGTATGAAGGAAGCGGAAATGCGTCAGATTGCGGAATGGATGGACCTGATAATCCGCAATCACGATGACGAAACGCTGCTCGACTCCACGCGGAACGAGATCGCATCGTTCTGCGAAGCGTTT
Source organism: Candidatus Latescibacterota bacterium (assembly GCA_029547385.1). GTDB lineage: Bacteria > Latescibacterota > MWCZ01 > MWCZ01 > MWCZ01 > MWCZ01. Next base: position 2,807 of record JAKPPK010000287.1, on the reverse strand, counting down.
CCCGCGCCCGGCATCACTACGTGATGGACGCCCGCGCTGCACAACGGATTCACAAGCCCGCGGGCGGTTCCGGACTCAACCCGCGTTGCGTGATTTCCCTCGTGTGCGCGCTTTGAGGTAGATCCGAACCGACCACCACGCTGCACCGATCAGCAATCCTACCGGGATCACCACCCCGAGCATACGTATCAGCCACGCGATAGTGCTCCAGAACGCGTCCACCATTCCCCGAAGGGCTGTTGCCAGCCTGCCCCACACGCTTGTTCTGTCGTGAAGTATGGGAACTGGTTCGGTAACGCTCAGGTTGACCGTTGAAAACGCGATCATGTTCGAGAGGCGGCGCAGATGGCCGGTCATTCGTTCGATTTCCTCGGTCACGCGTTGAAGTTCGCGCTGGACCTCGACGATTTCCGGTACCCTGCGTGCCTGGCGGAGCAGCGCCTCAAACTGCTCGCGGGCGGCCTGCGCATTTTTCAGGCGTATTGACGTGTCGTAATAGTCTTCGGTGACATCCTCCGTCCAGATGTGCTCGTTTTTCAATGCTCCGAGAGCGCGGAGCCTGGACAGGCACTCGTCCGTCTTTCCGGCGGGCACTTTGAGCGTGATCATGCCGCTGCGGGCACCTTCAGGGGGTGCCTCGTTCCTGCTTACCGACCCCACATAACCGCCTGCTTCGAGCGCGATCCGCTCAGCCCATGCGAGGGCTGAGTCAACTTTCGAGACTTCCAGTGTCATGTCCACCGTCTTGATGATCTGACGGCGGAAGGTATCGACGGGCATCGAAGCCATCGGGCTCGGGACCGGATTTTGAATGCCTCCGCGAGTTGCCATCATGGCCCCCGGTGCGCCGCCCTGGACGTCCGCGACTGGCGAAACCACGGCCAACTCACTGGCACCTTCTCCCTGCTTCTCCCGCACCTGCTCGTCTCCGACCTGATTGCCGCATCCCGCCGCGGCGATGCCGGCCAGAAGAATGATCGGGGCGACACGCGATCTGATCGGCATTTTGTTCACCTTTCACGAGTGGCGTGGTTCACCTGCTGGGCCGCGTGGTATGAACTTCTGACCAACGGGCCGCTTTCGACATGGCTTACACCGGCCTTCTCCGCGCTGCTTCGAAGCATCGCGAACTCGTCAGGGGTGTAAAAACGATCTATGGGAAGGTGATGCTCAGACGGGCGCAGATACTGTCCGATCGTCATCATTGAACACCCGGCACGCGCGGCATCAGCAAACAGTTCTTCAAGCTCGTCCCATCTCTCGCCCAATCCCACCATGATACCAGTTTTGGTGACACATCCCTGCTTCGAGGCATGGCGAAGCACAGAGAGGGAGCGTTCGTAATCGCTCTGCGGCCGCGCCGCCGCGTACAACCGTCGCACGGTTTCCAGGTTGTGATTCAGCACGTCCGGGCGCGCTTCCAGAACGACCTTGAGCGATTCAACGTCCCCACGGAAATCGGGAATCAGAACCTCGATGGTGACGTCCTGGTTCGCGTCGCGGATGCGGTGAATCACCTCGGCGAATGTACTTGCCCCGCCGTCCGGGAGATCGTCCCTCGTCACGGAGGTGACTACAACGTGGCGAAGGCCGAGGGTCTGGACTGCCCGTGCTACGCTGTCCGCCTCGCTGATATCCGGGGGGGAAGGCGTTCCTTTTTCTACCGCACAGAAGCGACACCGACGTGTACAGCAGTTGCCTAGGATCATGAACGTGGCAGTGCCATGTATACCCCAGCATTCGCCGATGTTCGGACAATGCGCTCCCTCACAGACCGTGTGGAGGTGCTCGCGCCGAAGAAGAGCCTGGATCTCGCGGTACCGTTCATTCCCGGGCGCCGGAACACGGAACCACCGCGGCAGTCGACGCTTCCCCTGCTCTATCTCGCCGTTGGGTTCGGATGTGTCTGGAAGGGGCTTCGGCATCACAGGAGACCCTTGTACAGACCACCGTCCACCTGGATTGTGGTGCCCGTCATATACCCGGCTCTTGACGACGCGAGGAACACGACGAGGGAGGCAACGTCCTGTGGGGTCCCAATCCTGCCGAGAGGAATCGCTTTCGCCTGATTGCGGCAGTACTCGTCATACGTGATTCCTGATTTTTCAGCGGCTCCACCCCAGAGGGATTCCAGGCGCTTCGTGCCGATATAGCCGGGGCAGACGTTGTTGACCGTGATACCACAGGGTCCGAGTTCCGTCGCGAGAGTTTTCGCAAGGCCGACAACGGCAGAACGGATCGCGGTCGAAAGCACGAGGTTTTCTACGACCTGCTTCACGCTGATCGAAACCAGGTTCACGATGCGCCCCCCGCCGCGCTGCCGCATGACTGGAGCTGCAAGCCGGGAGAGACGGACGACGTGCATCAGTGTCAACTGGAACGCCGCTTCCCACTCGGTATCCTTCGTCTGTTCAAAACTCACCGCAGGCGGACCGCCGGCGTTTGTGACCAATACGTCAATCCCACCGAATCCGTCAAGCACCCCTGTGAACGCGGCATTCACCCCCTCCGGGTTCGAGAGGTCTGCCGCTACCGGTACCACTTCGACGGAATGTGTTGACGAAAGCCTTGCCGCCTGTCGTTCCAGTTCGCCGGCAGAACGGGCGCAGATCGCTATCCTTGCCCCTTCCCTGGCGAATTCCTCCGCAACAGCCAGCCCCAACCCACTGCTGGCGCCGCACACCATCACAACTTGCCCTTTGAGGCCCAAGTCCATATTCTTACACCAACGAGAAGGAGTCTTGTGTGTTTCCGCACGCTTTGCACACGGGTCTTGTAATTCATTCGCACGTCTGAAATGTAACCCT
>JAKPPK010000144.1 GCA_029547385.1 Candidatus Latescibacterota bacterium | reverse complement strand
CCGAGATGCTCAGACGCTTCAATATTGAATCTGAAACCCACCTGCAAAAAATATGTACCGGATTTCAGCGCGCGTTCGATGCCGAACGGTCAAGATAGTCGGCCCAGGCATACACAAGAATTCCGAACGCAACACCCACATTTATTGACGCCTTGATCCCCGTCATGGGAATTGAAACCCGCCCGTACTCCGCCCGCTCAAGAGCTTCGGGACTCACGCCCAGTTCCTCGGAGCCGAGGATAACTATCCCTTCACGAGGAAACACGAAATCCCGTAACGGCGTTCCGCCCGTTTCAAGCGCGAACACCGGAACATTTTTCGGCAGATCCTCCAGAGCACAACGCTCCCAGGGCAGATAGTCTACACAACCCATGGCCGAACGTGCGGACCGGGGATGTTCCGGAGAGACACACCCCGGGGAAAGAAGAATCCGGTCGGCGCCGAACGCTTCCGCCGTTCTGAACACCGATCCCATATTGAACGGCGAGCGCAGATCCTCGGCGTAGACCATCATACCGGAACGATAGTTCCTTTCTTCCGGAATACCGGACACCGGATGCACAAAATCCCAATCGGCCGGAAGTGCGCCGGTCGCATGTACCAGCGCGTGACGGGCATGATTGCAGAGACGGAGCAACTCCTGTGCGGAAATCTCCATGCTCTGCGCCGGAGTACCGGTAATGATCTGCCGGTCCGCTCCGGTTAGCGTATCCTGATTGATTGCAGAATCTTCCAGTACCAGCCGGCAAATGCCGAGAAGCCAGGCCCGCTCCGCTTCCGGGAGAACACTGCTTCCGGAGATTCTGCGGGACAGGCTGTCGCCGCCGGTTTCTCCTACACGGAAGGAGCCCAACAGGTCATAGAGCCGCCGCTCCCATTCGGTGAGAAGGCGTACCAACTTTCTCCGCCGCTGACCGGCGGGGAGCCGCTCGAGTTTATAGAGGGGAATCATGGAACAATCCTAATATGCCTGCTTGACCAGATCAAAAAGCTCATCGCTGGACATGGCGCGGGGAATATAATTCATGAGATCAAGAGAGGCCGCATCTTCCGCCACAGGAACCAGCTGATCAATGGTCAGCTCAAGATCTTTGAGACGGGTCGGCAGACCGGCAAGAGCCAGGCGGCGGCGGATATCGTCGATTGCAGCGCGGGCGATTTCGCTCGAATTCAGCCCCGCTCCGGAAACGCCGAGCATCTTTCCGATAGTTACTATCTTGTCGACTTTTGCGCGGGCCGCGTCTTCCATGATGTAGGGAAGAAGAACCGAGCAGACGAGGGACGAAGATGTTTTATACCGGGCATTACAGGCAAGAGAAATTGCCGTGGCAACACCGGGAGAACTAACCGCGACACCCATGGAGGCCATGCAACCGCCCTGAGCGACAAG
>JAKPPK010000129.1 GCA_029547385.1 Candidatus Latescibacterota bacterium | reverse complement strand
TTGCCGAACCCTTCCGTTCCAGATCTCAGAACAGCCCCTTCATCGGATGCGAGTTGCAGGGAAGGGCAATACTTACCATCGTAGGTGGCACGGTTCGATACGACGTGGGCATGCTCGCAAAATAACACACAACGCGCACGCAGGGCCGCCAGTCGGTCTCGAGAACGGTTCGCCGGGCTCGCGGGTGGCACGGGAATGTGCTCCGGGTGCGTGCCACGCAGTATCAAACGGCATGCCTCGTACGTGATCATGGGCATTCAGTCGCGCGCCGGCTCGTACAGCGTTCCGGGAATCACAGCGGGACCAAATCTGACGGGCGAACTTCAGCAGGGAAATCATGACAACCGGATCAAAAGAAGCGTACCTCGCGCTGGAAGATGGCACCATCCTCGAAGGGCTCTCCTTCGCTGCACCGGGGCTGAAGGTAGGTGAAGTCGTATTCAACACCTCCATGGCAGGCTACCAGGAAGTGCTGACAGACCCCTCCTACGCCCGCCAGATCGTGACGATGACCTACCCGCTTATCGGAAACTACGGAGTCAGCACGGCGGACCTCGAATCCTCCCATCCCTGGGTGGATGGCTTCATCGTCAAGGAATACTGCCGGTGGCCCTCCAACTGGAGAAGCGAGTTGCCACTCGGAGACTGGCTGGCCCAGCACGGCGTCATAGCCATGGAAGGAGTTGACACGCGTTCGCTGACCAAAAGGCTCCGGGTGAAAGGTTCGTTGCGCGGGTGCCTCGCGGCTGGTGTGCCGGCAGATCCTCACGAATTGGTGGAAAAGGCACGGGAATGGCCAGGTATGGCGGGGCTGGATTGCGTTCCTCTCGTGTCGCGCAAAGAACCATGCGAATGGACGACAGGGTTATGGGACGTGCGAAACAGCGCGGAAATAGCTCCACCTCCGCCGAAACACCATGTGGTCGCGTACGATTTCGGGTGCAAACAGAACATTCTTCGCTTGCTGGTTCACCACGGATGTCGCGTCACCCTGGTTCCCGGAAACACTCCTCCTGAGGCGGTGCTGGATCTCAAACCGGATGGGGTGTTTCTTTCCAACGGTCCGGGCGACCCCGAAGCAGTGACGTACGCAATATCTGCAGTGAAGCACTTTGTGCGCGAGAGCGAGGCAACAGGCTTACCGGTGTTCGGCATCTGCCTCGGCCATCAGATTCTGGGCTGGGCACTCGGGGGGAGGACATTCAAACTCAAATTTGGTCACAGGGGCGGAAATCAGCCTGTAAAGGACCTTACGACCGGCCGGGTAGAAATCACCTCTCAAAATCACGGATTTGCCGTTGACCCGGATTCCCTCGGCCCCGAAGTTGAGGTCACCCATATCAATCTCAACGATAACACCGTCGAAGGGCTCTGCCACCGCCGGTTGCCCGTCTTCGGGGTTCAGTACCATCCTGAGGCATCTCCCGGGCCGCACGATGCGCGGTACCTTTTTGCACGATTCACCGGTCTCATGGAAGCCAGACGGCCCGACCGGTGACTGACCCGCTATTGACAAACACCCGCAAATTACTGTAACTTTATAAATCTGTACAGCCCGCATAGTGTCCAACGCGAACGCCACAGACTGGATGGGGGGCGCAGGAGA
>JAKPPK010000114.1 GCA_029547385.1 Candidatus Latescibacterota bacterium | reverse complement strand
GCCGATTGTCAGGAGATTGGGGAGGGAAGGGAACGCTTGCGCAAGGGGTTTTGTCAGCGGGTTGGCATAGACAAGCACGCGGGGCACCCCCAGCGAGGCAACCGTTACCGCCATGTTTGCAGAGGTTCCCCCGAGCGTGAGTTCGTCGTACCCGAAGTGCTCTGAGACCCATTTGAACACCGCTTCCGAACGGATCATCCTCTGAAGCGCCTGCCCGTTCCGGAACGATTCAAGGAATGCGACAATCAGATCGGCGGGGGAGGTGATCTCGTCGGGGAGGGTGCCGATTCGTTCCCCCACTTCTTCACGCAGCCGAGGATCCGCTGACAGAATCCGCTCGATCCTGCCCGGTTGGAATCGCACCATTCCGTCCAGAACGGAGTGGAACATGATGGCGATGCCGGGAAGTGTTCCCCACCTTTTTCTCCCGGTTTCGCAACTGGCCTCGTAGATCTCCGCCCAGGCGCGTTGCCAGCTATCGTACGTGTACTCCATCGGCTTCCCGTCCCCTCAAACAAACAGAAAGAGATGGCTTCCAGATTCGGGAAACCACCTCTCCCAGCAGCTCAAAGCCTGGTCAGTGCGTCAATTACGAGGAAAGTCTACCTCGGGCGACGCAGTTCTTCCTTCAGAATCTTGCCGGGTTTGAAGTGTGTTTTGCGCCGCGCAGGTACCTGAATGATGTCGCCCGTCCGTGGATTCCGCGCTGCCGGTTTCGGGCGCGTGTTGCGCACCTCGAAAACGCCAAACCCGCGGATTTCAATCCGGTCACCGCGCATCAGGCTCTCGCGCATTCCTTCAAACACACTGTCCACCATCCTGGCCGCGAGGCTTTGTTTGCAACCGGTGTCCTTTGCCACGTATTTCGCAAGATCACGCTTCGTTGTCGTCATACCGGGAACTCCTTAGTTTGTCCTCGCGGCAGGGACTATGCCCCGGGGACGCTAACGCGACACGTTCGGAAGCTTGCTGCGGCGGCGTCTTTCCGGATCGATCTTTCCCAGCCTCGCGGCTTTTGTAATGCCGATCACACCGTACAGCCTAAGATCAAAGTAAACACTCGCTTCCCGTTAGTCAAGAG
>JAKPPK010000102.1 GCA_029547385.1 Candidatus Latescibacterota bacterium | reverse complement strand
GGCCAGAAATGGACGAAAACGCACCCCGACCGTTCCACCTGGGTCGCCCGTGAACCGACCGCAGACCCTTGGTCCAGCACCGCGGAGCAGGATGTCGCGTACGGCCGTTTCAATGGCCCGTGGACGGGTGATTTGTCGGGTGTTGTCTGGGAGCGGCGCATGGCGTTCCACAAACCCGACGCGAAGCTTCGACGCCCCGGGTTCTGGGTTGTGCGGGATACCTTCACGGGAGAAGGCGAGCACGAACTGCGCTTCCTGTTGCATTTTTACCCCGGAAATGTCGTGTGCGACGACGAAACACATACGGTGCGATCTGACTACTCCGGGGCACAGGCGAACGTTATCGTCGCGTTTGAACACCCCGAGGCTGTGAAGTTCGATTGCGCGTACGGTCAGGAAGACCCTCCACGAGGCTGGTACAGCGCTCGATACGGCGTTATCGAGCCAGCGTGGGAGGTGGCAGTCGTGCGCGCCGCCGTCTTTCCCGCGGATTTCGTCATGGTCTTCGTGCCGTATCAGGCTGAGGCAAAACTTCCTGTTCGTGTCAAGAGGGAACAGGGTGTCGTGAGCGTACAACTCGATGACAGGGAATGGCTGGTGTCCGTCTAGAAGGACTTCCCGGCGAACCAAACTTTTTTTTGGAGGACCTCCCGGTATGAAATTGCACAACGCGTTTCTCGTCAACGGGCAACCGATTCTCGGCACGTACGTCGCTTCCGGAGTGGAAGAGCTTGCGCTGTGCAAAGAAATCGGCATGAACGTGGTGATAGGAGGCCACACCGAACTCGACGTGACAACCCCGGAGGGAGCCTTCTGCCAGCAAAACGGCATCAAAGTCATGCACCACCTCGTCCAGCACATCTACGGCAAACCCCGCCTCGCGGATTTCGTGACGCCCGCCCAGACGGAAATCCCGTTTGTCGCCGATCTCATGAAAGGTGTCGCACAACCATCGGATGAGCTTCCCAAAGGCGTTCCGTCTTCCGGAGTGTTCCAGATCGACGATGAAACCGTGTACTACGGGAAGCTCACTGCAACGCACTTCACGGAGTGTGTTCGCGGGTACAGGGGAACGAAACCGGCGGAGCATCGTGCCGGGGCGTTCCTTTTCTTCCCGGAAGCATGCGCGGAAGAGATCCGGAAGGTCCGCACCTCACCGAATCTGTGGGGCTACTACGTTCTTGATGACAGCCCCGGCGATGCACTCTCGGCGCTCAGAGCACTGTACCGGACAGTCAAAGAGGAAGATCCGGGACGTCCGGTCTGTGCCGGATACGGAAGCGCCGGCTCACTGTGCAATTTTGGACCGGATGTGTGCGACGTGATGATGTTCTACTGGTACCCCGTCGCGGAAAGCTGGGAACCGGTGGCCCACGGACAGTACTTCCGCATGCTGACCCCGCACCAGGTGCAATACATGCTGATGGCAGCGCGGGAGATGGTTCCCGGGATTCCGTTCGTGGGCGTGTATCAGTCCTTTGATGCGAAATTCGACCCTGACCAAAAGAATATCGCCGTCCCGACGGCGGACCAGATTCGCGAACAGATCGAGGATTACGTTCGGGAAGGAGCGTGCGGCCTGATCGCGTTCTTGTGCTCGAAAAAGCATTTCGGGTTCGCGCACTACCCCTACATGGTGGAGGAACTGAAAGCCATCCACCACGAGATACTGGAAACAGGCGAGTTGCAGGTCCGGCCGGAGACCGAAGAGATGAAACGAACGCGTGTCCAACCAGTCGGTTTCTGGGAGAAGCCTCTGCCATTGCCGGGTGTCATACCTGCCTGGTGGACGGCATTCCCGTTCGAAGACGCAAAAGGCGAGATGCTGGAGGCAACCTTCGGCCCGGACCACGAATTCGACCTTGACGCAGTGTACCCCGGGAAAACGTGGCCGGTTCGGTGGACCGTACGCAGAACCTTCGGAGGCTCTCTGGGCTTCGGTGAACTCCTGGGCCCTCATTCGTATACGAAAAACTGCGTCGCGTACGCAGTGTGCGAGGTAGAAAGCCCGAAACAGCAGGAAGTCATTCTTTCCATCGGAAGCGACGAGGACGCGCTGATCAAATTGAACGGCAAGGAAGTGTGGCGGTTTGGGGGTGGGCGGGGGCTCACGCGCGATAGCGACAGAGTGCGTGTCACATTGCCGCAGGGCAAGTCTCGAATTTTCTTCAAGGTGCGGAACAGACAGGGCCTCTGGGGGCTCGATCTTCGTTTTCTGGATGGCGAGGGTAAGCCGCTCGAAGGGCTGAAGTTTTCGCCACAACCGTAACGAGTCTTCCGGCGGAACGGCAACCACGCGGGTTCCGTTCCGCGTCTCTCTGAATCGCGGCATTTCATGGAGGTGTGATCAGTTGTTGAACCTGGGAGTCCTGGCATCCGGCGGCGGAACGAACCTTCAGGCGCTCATAGACCGAAGCGAGGCAGGCACACTGGCGGCGAAGGTGGTCGTAGTCATCAGCAACAACTCGACTGCAGGAGCGCTGGAGCGGGCTCGCAGGCATGGCATCCCCTGTTACCACCTCAGCAGGGCAACATGCGGCGATGAAGCCTCGCTGGATGCAGCCATGTGTGAAACAATGCGGCGCCACGGGGTTGATCTCGTCATTCTTGCGGGGTACATGCGCCCTGTCGGCCCCGGCCTCCTTCAGGCGTATCCCGACCGCGTGCTGAACATCCACCCGGCACTGCTTCCAAAATTCGGCGGGAAGGGGATGTACGGCATACACGTTCATGAAGCGGTTCTGGCGGCAGGCGACAAGACAACCGGCGTTACTGTCCACCTCGTCAATTCGGAGTACGACAGGGGCAGAATACTCGCTCAACGAACCGCGCCCGTTCTGCCCGGTGACACGCCGGAATCGCTCCAGAAACGCGTCCTTGCGATCGAACATGAGATCTACGCGGACGTTATCAACAGAATCGCCGCGGGCGAAATCCGCCTCTGACGGCGGAAGCGGAGCGGCTTCTCACGTTTCGGACCGATTGCATTTTTTCGTGCATGCGTTGTACTTTGTGAAAGTCTGGCTCCAATCGGTTCGTTTACCCCCTTTTTCATGAGAGCGGATATGAACTCCGGACTGCAAGAGACGTCCCTTCCGGGCGTGCCGTTGTTCGCGCGGGGCAAAGTGCGGGACGTGTACGATCTCGGCGAAAGATTGCTCATCGTCGCGACCGACAGAATCAGCGCGTTCGACTGCGTCCTGCCAACGCCGGTTCCGCAGAAAGGCGTCATTCTGACGCAGATGTCGTTATTCTGGCTTTCCATGATGAGCGACATACTCCCGAACCACCTCATCACCGCAAACGTGGCCGAATACCCCGCGGATTTGCGCAAATACGGGGACCAACTGGAAGGTCGGTCCATGCTGGTTCGCAAAGCCAGAAGGATTGACGTCGAGTGCGTGGTTCGAGGATATCTCGCAGGATCAGGCTGGAAAGATTACCAGAAAACCGGAATGGTGTGCGGACACGCATTGCCTCCGGGTCTGCGGGAATGTGATCAGCTTCCGGAACCGATCTTTACGCCGGCGACAAAAGAAGATTCAGGACACGATGTGAACGTCAGTCGCGAGCACCTCGTGACACTCGTCGGAAACGAGCTGGCATCGGAACTTGAACGGCTGAGCCTTGCGGTCTACGAAAGAGGCCGGCAATATGCGGAAAAACGCGGCATCATCATCGCCGATACGAAATTCGAATTCGGGTGGATTGACGGGCGTATCAGCCTGATTGACGAGATCATGTCCCCCGATTCGTCCCGTTTCTGGCCGGCGGATACCTATCAGCCGGGTCGGGCGCAGGACAGCTTCGACAAGCAATACGTGCGAGACTATCTGGAAACCCTCGACTGGGACAAGACGCCTCCTGCGCCACCGCTGCCCGCCGACATACTTGCCGGCACCCAGGCAAAATACCGCGAAGCATACGAGCGTCTCGTAGGAAAACCATTTCGTCCTTTTGAAGGAGCGTAGCACATCGTGATTGTCAAACGTGCATTGATCAGCGTTTCAGACAAGACAGGCATCGTGCCTTTTGCTGAAGCGCTGGTTTCCGAACTCGGCGTCGAAATACTCTCCACGGGCGGCACCGCCAGGGCCCTTCGCGAGAAAGGTATCGCGGTAACCGACGTCTCCTCGTTCACCGGCAGCCCGGAGATTCTCGACGGCCGCGTAAAAACGCTTCACCCCGCGGTCCACGGAGGGATTCTCTGCCGGCGGGATCATCCCGACGACCGGAAGCTCATCGAGAATGGGTCCATTCGCCCGATAGACCTGGTGGTCGTAAACCTCTACCCCTTCCGCGAAACCGTCGCGAAACCGGATGTCACGATTGAAGATGCGATAGAAAACATTGACATCGGCGGTCCGACGATGATCCGTTCATCGGCAAAGAACCACGCATGGGTCGCCGTGATAACCGATCCGAAGGATTACGATTCCGTATTGGAGGAACTTCGGAAAACCGGGGGAGAGATTTCGGAGAAGTCGCGCCGGAGGCTGGCGGTCAAAGCGTTCCGCCACACCGCGCAGTACGATGCGGCAATCGACACCTTTCTCAGCGAGCGGCTGGAAGGGGAGCACGTCTTCCACGGTCATTACGTGGACGGCAGAGTGCTTCGATACGGCGAAAATCCCCATCAGACGCCTGCGTATGTCTACCGTAACCCCGCAAGCGACGAACCTTCCGTGGTTTCCGGAAAACTCCTCCACGGCAAGGAGATGTCCTACAACAACTACGTCGACGCCAATTCAGCGCTTGCGATGGTGAAGGATCTCGCGGGTTCCATCGCCGTTTCCGTGATCAAGCACAACAACCCGGCCGGTATCGCCACGGGAGAAACCCTCGCCGAGGCTCTGGAACGGGCATGGTATGGCGACCCGCTGCGCACCACCCCCATGGGAAGCGTGATTGCGGTGACGCGACCGGTGGATCTGGCCGCGGCCGAATTCCTCAAGGGCCGGTTTGTCGAAGTGATGGTGGCACCGGGGTTTGAGCCTGATGCCCTCGAGTTTCTCCGCGGTAAAAGCAAGGATATCCGCCTTGTGGAAATCGCGCCGCTCGCCACGGGCACGCCCGAACCGTTCATGGCAAAAACCATCGCCGGAGGGTTGCTCGTCCAACCCGTGGACAGGCAGGTAACCGCAACGTGGAACGTGCCGACCACCGCGAAATTCCCGCCCTCGCTGGAGCCACTCGCCCATTTCGCGGTGATTGCCGTCAAACACACTCGATCAAATGCCATCATCCTTGCGCGTGAGTATCGCCCTGGGTTCTACGAACTGGTGGGACTCGGAGCGGGCCAGCCGAACCGTGTGGACAGTCTCCGTGCGCTGGCGGCACCAAAAGCCAGGGCGAATTTCGAGATGGAGTACGACGAAAAACGCGCTCTGAATGTGAAAGCAGGCGAAACGCGGGACGAATACGTCGCGCGGCAGTTCAGCAATGTCGTTCTCGCGTCAGACGCGTTCTTTCCGTTTGACGACTCAGCAGTTGCCGCACATTCCTGGGGAATCCGCTATCTTGTTCAGCCGGGCGGGTCCATCCGCGATGACGAAGTCGTCGCCACGTGCGACAAACTGGGCATCGCGATGGCGCTGACCGGAATGCGGCACTTCACGCACTGAACCAATCGAACGAAACGGGACAACACACACGCCACAGCACCAGCGTCGAGGAGTGCCATGCGATTCTCTCTCGCCGGGATGATTTCAAACGACATCGGGGTTGATCTCGGCACTGCGAACACCCTTGTCTGGGTAAAAGGCCGCGGCATAGTGCTCAACGAGCCGTCCATCGTTGCGGTCGAGCGAAACACCAGGAAACCGCTTGCCATCGGCGCGGAAGCCAAGCAGATGCTGGGTCGTGCACCGTCGGAAATCGAAGTGATTCGTCCGATGATGGATGGCGTCATCGCGAATTTCGAGATCGCCGAGGAAATGCTCCGCGGCTTCCTGACAAAAGTGCAGAAGAATCGGGGGCTTTTCCGGCCACGGGTGGTGATCTGTGTTCCGTCGGGTATCACCGAGGTTGAGAAACGTGCGGTGCGCGACAGCGCCGAGGCCGCCCGGGCGAATGAGGTGTACCTCATTGCCGAGCCGATGGCCGCCGCGATCGGTGCGGGGCTTCCCATCGAGAACGCCGTAGGCTCGATGATCATAGATATCGGCGGGGGAACAAGTGAGATCGCCGTGATCAGCCTTTCGGGTATCGTGACGACGATTTCCGAGCGCATTGGCGGCGACGAGATGGACGAGGCAATCATCCAGTACGTAAAGCGCACGTACAACCTGTCCATCGGCAATCGCATGGCGGAGGAGATCAAGATCAAGATCGGCTCGGCGTATCCACTGCCCGAGGAAATGGAGCACACGGTTCGCGGCCGCCATCTTGTAACGAATATCCCGCAGGTTGTTGTCGTGACGGCTTCCGAGATCCGGGAAGCGCTTTCGGAGAGCATTGATCGGATCGTGCAGGCGGTGCTTCAGGCTCTTGAACGCACTCCGCCGGAACTTGCGGCTGACATCATCGACAGGGGAATAGCCCTGAGCGGCGGCGGCGCGCTGATCAAGGGGCTGGACGAACGTTTGCGAGAAGCCACCAACCTCCCCATCAACGTGGTTGACGACCCGCTCACCGCAGTCGTGCGGGGGACGGGCATAGTGCTGGAGGACAATTCGGCCTACAAAAAAGTGCTCATGTAGGAAACAGCCGTGCCGACAGGTGCACGACCAAGGTAAGGTGTTGATACCGTATGCTGCAGGCATTCACCCATTGGGTGTGGGCGCACATCCGCGGCGTCACGCTCACGCTTACAGTAGTCCTTTCCACCGCGCTGCTCATACGGGGACCACAGGCCTCGATTGGACCCCTCCGGTGGGGAATTGTTCACGTTATCGCGGCAGGGCAGAGAGTTTTCGGCCTCCCTATTGAACTGGCACACCTTCGAGATGAGAACCGCTACCTGCGAAGCCTCGTTCTCTCTCACATCATCCATCAAGCGGAAAACCGGGAACTCCGAAGCGAAAACGAGAGGCTGCGGCAATTGCTGAATTTCCGTGAACGCAGCCGGTTCTCTCTCATTGCGGCCCGCGTACTTGCACACGATTCGGAGGTTCCGCCCACCACGATAACGATTGATGTTGGCTTTGTGGACGGCGTAGGTGCCAATATGCCGGTGATGACACCGGAGGGGTTACTCGGCCGCGTCGAGGGTCGTCCGGCCGGGCATCGTTCGTTGGTGCGGCTGATCTCGAACCCGAGCCTCAGGGTTGCGGCCGTTGTGGAGAATGAAGATCGCGGAATGGGCATACTTCGGTGCGACGGGAAGCGATTACGCGTGGAAAACGTCGCGCAGGAGGCACGGGTTCGAGAGGGGGACCCGGTTGTTACGTCGGGGATGGGCGGCATATTCCCTCCGGGCATTTACATCGGGAAGGTCCTCAAGGTTCGCAACGATCCGCACGCGTTGTTCAAAGAGATGCTGATTTCCCCCGGAGCGCGTCTCGACAGGCTGGAGGAAGTCTTTGTGGTGCGCGAGATCTCGCCTTCCGCGGCGATAATCGGTGGGGTGCCGGATGCGGTGGATCGTTGAGGCATTGTGGCTGGCGGCGGGAGCCATCGCGTACGCCACCCTCGGGCAGGAAATCGCGCTGCTCGGCGCGGTGCCGATTCTCCCGCTGATTACGATCGTTCGAATCGCAATCACCTCAGACGAGCTTGCGGGTAACCTCTCCGGTTTCGGCGCAGGACTCCTTCTGGACCTTTTCTCGCTGGAATGGTTTGGCGCATCCATGCTTGTCGGAAGTGCGGTCGGGTATACACTCGGCGTAGCACGAAAGCACCTCGTCATCGGCAATCTGGCAACCCGTGGGATTATTCTCCTCGTGTCGGCGGAAGTATTCGCGCTTGGAGTGGTGTTGATCAAGAGCGCCCGGGGTGCTCCCGGTCCCGAACCGTTCATCACTGCGCTTGGTTCCGGGATTTACACCGCACTCGTCGGCATCGCATGGTGGTTCTGCGTGGATCTTGCGCGCGGGATTTTCGGGTGGCGGGGGCTGTGGGATGGTGCGCGCTGACCTCTCCGGCATGCGAAGTGCGAGAATCAAGGTTCTGATGGCGGTGGTTCTCATCGCATTTCTGGCAATTACCGTCCAGCTCTACACACTCCAGGTCCTGCGCCACGATACACTCCGCAGGCGTTCCGAACAAAACGCGATGCGGACCGTTCCCGTTGAGGCAATCCGTGGAAGGATTACGGATCGCAACGGGGTGGTTCTCGTCGGGAGCCGGCCGGCGTACACGGTGGGAGTGATCCCGGCTGAAGTGAAGGACGCCGCGCATCTTGACAGCATGGTATGCCCGATCCTGGAGATTCCACCGGGAACGGTTTCCGCGAAGGTGAGCCAACAACGTCAGAGCCTTCATCGCCCCATTGAGTTGCGCCGGGATGCTCCGTTTCAGATAATCGCCTACCTCGAAGAGCACCGGCATGAGTTGCCCGGTATCGTGTATTTCGTCGAGTCGCGCAGAAGGTATCCGTTCGGGATACTTGCCGCCCACCTGCTGGGGTACGTGCGGGAAGTCCGCGAATCCCAGTTGAAGCAGTTGAAGGATGAGGGGTACGCGCTGGGCGACCTCATGGGCCAGGCAGGTGTTGAAGCCACCTACGAACGGGAGCTCCGGGGCGAAAAGGGTGAGGAGTACCAGGAAGTGACTGCCACCGGCCGCGTCGTAGACAGTCATCGGCGTGAACCGGTGCGCGGCATGGACGCGAGGCTCAGCATTGACCTGGCTCTTCAGCAGGTCGCCGAATCCGCGATGGACTCGATACGGCGGGGCGCTCTCGTTGCGCTGGACCCCAGAACCGGGGAAATCCTCGCGCTGGTGAGCAGGCCTGCATTCAACCCGGACATATTCTCGACCGTCGTTCCACCTGAGATATGGCGGGAGCTGAACGATGACGTCGAGCGTCCCCTGTTCAACCGTGCAACGATGGGAACGTATCCACCGGGGAGCACGGCGAAGATGGTCAGCGCGGCGGCGGGTCTGGAGACCGGCGTTCTGGACAGCTCCACCCGGTTACGGCCCTGTACCGGGGGACTGGCTTTCGGAAATCGTGTGTACGCATGCTGGAACAAGAGAGGGCATGGCTCACTGAACGTTGTGCACGCGATAGAAGCCTCCTGCAATGTCTTTTTCTATCAGGTGGGCGAAAGGGTGGGTGTCGACAAGTGGGGAACGTACGCACGATTGCTCGGACTGGGACAGAAGACCGGGATAGATCTGCCGGGAGAGGATGAGGGCGTTGTGCCGTCCACGCAGGTATATGATCGAAGGTTCGGGAAAGGGAAATGGGGGCGGGGAGAGGCGCTGAACGTGGGTATCGGCCAGGGGATTGTGCTTGTGACCCCAGTTCAGATGGCACGGTACGCCGCCGCGCTTGCAACGGGTTATCTTGTCACCCCACATCTTGCGATCGGTTTTACCGACACGAACGGTGTGGAACATGCGCCTGCGTTGCGACCCCCGAAACCGGTTTCTATCCAGCCCGATGTGTTACGTTTGATTCGCAGCGCCATGGTCCTCGTAACCGAGGGAGGCAGCGGAACCGCTCACCGGGCCGCCGTGCCGGGTTTTCACGTCGCGGGGAAAACGGGGACCGCGCAGAACCCCCACGGGGATGATCATTCGTGGTTCGTCGGTTTCGCACCGGTTCCAAACCCCACGATCGCCATTGCGGTGATTTGTGAGAATGCGGGGCATGGAAGCACGAGGGCAGCACCCGTGGCCGGGGCGGTACTTCGGAGGCACCTGCTCGGGCCCGAACAGCCTCGCCCCAAGAAGGACGAGGAAATGACTGCCGGGCATCCTATCGCTCAGTTGAGGAATTGACCACGATGGCGACGTCGCGACAACAGCTCAGGAAGTACCTCGACTGGCCGCTTGTCGGCGCGGCGCTTGGTCTGGTCGCGTGCGGGATTGTCGGGCTCTTGAGCGCGACGACGGGTACCGCCACCGCCCGCGTCAGCGGGCTTGCGGGCATCCAGTTTCTATGGCTGGTCCTAGGGATCGGCGTGGCGATCGGGGCGATCCGCGTGCCGACGCGCTTCTGGTTCGGGATTTCCTACATCCTGTACGGGATCAGCATTATCGCGCTGGTTCTTACCCTTGCGGTCGGTGTTTCGCGCATGGGGGCGGAGCGGTGGCTCGCCATAGGTCCCTTCCGCTTTCAGACGTCGGAGATGGGGAAGATCGGGTTGATCCTTGCGCTGGCCCGTTACCTCTCGTTTCACAAGGTGTCGGTTTCCCGTTTTCGCGACTTCGCGGTCACCGTCGGACTGGTTCTGGTGCCGATCGCTCTTATTCATCGCCAGCCGGACCTCGGGACCGCGCTTGTCTACGGATCCATTTTTCTTCCCATGGTCTACTGGGCCGGTCTGGCAAACCTTCATCTGCTCGCAATAATCACCCCGGTGATAAACGCAGTGTGCGCCTTTGCGGGGTGGATCCCCTGGCTGGTATTCCTGCTGATTCTGGTCGGAGTACTCTTCCTCATGCGGCCACCTCTCCGCTGGACAGTAGTGATTGCGGTGATCAATCTGGTCGTGGGCATTGTCACGCCGGCAATCTGGGACCGCCTCGAACCTTTTCAGCAGCGACGGATTGAGACATTTTTCAGCCCCGAGAAAGATCCGCTGGGCGCGGGCTATCAGATTATCCAATCTCAGGTGGCGATTGGTTCAGGAGGGTTGTGGGGCAAGGGATTCCTCGAAGGTTCCCAAACGCGGCTTGCGTATCTGCCGGAGACCCACACGGATTTCATTTTTGCGGTGCTTGGAGAGGAATTCGGTTTCGTGGGCGCGATTGTCATCGTAGCGCTTTACGTTCTGCTGATCTGGCGCATTTTCCGGATGGCACTTGTTGCCAACAACAACTTCGCGTCGTTTGTTTGTATTGGCGTGGGTTCGATGTTCGCGTTCCACGGAATAATCAATATCGGTATGACGATCGGGCTTGCGCCTGTAACCGGTCTTCCGTTGCTGCTGGTGAGTTACGGCGGCTCGTCGTTGCTGACAAACGGGCTTGCGATCGGTATGGTGCTCGGTTTCGGGGTGCGGCGGTTTGAGTAAACAGGACACGGAGAAGGATGCCATGAAGAGTGGGGTGCGGCGCTTGTCGCTTTTGTTCGTGGTGTTGCCCCTTGGTGCAGTGCTGATGTGGAGCGCATGGGTTGTGGCCGCGGCGGGGTCGTCACTCAGGATTTTCTACACGGCGAGTGTCAAAGGGTACATCGACCAGTGCGGCTGCCGGTACAACCCCACCGGCGGCATCGGACGGAGAGCAACGTTCATCCAGAGGAACACGGACGGCGCCATTCCGATGATTCTTCTTGACGGTGGCGATGTCATCGGCGAGGAGAGCCCCGTTGAACGCATGCAGACGACGTATCTTTTCCGGGCGATGAAGGAAATGGGGTACCGGACGATCGGTGTCGGCCCCCGGGATTTTGCGTACGGCATCGCGTA
The DNA here is from genome assembly GCA_029547385.1 of Candidatus Latescibacterota bacterium. Taxonomy (GTDB): domain Bacteria; phylum Latescibacterota; class MWCZ01; order MWCZ01; family MWCZ01; genus MWCZ01. The sequence goes on along the minus strand of JAKPPK010000102.1, from coordinate 6,397 downwards.
TCTGCGTGAGGCCGAACGGACGTACGGGTTCACCTTCACCTGTGCCAACCTTGTGGACGACGCCACGGGGCGCACCCTGTTCGCGCCCCATGTAGTGGAGCGCGTTTCCGGGAAGGGCGGGTTCCGCCGAAATGCCGCAACGGTGAGGGTCGGTGTGGTGAATGTGATGGGGCAGGATCGCCTTCCGCTCACGGTACCCAGCGACCCGATTCTTCGCGTCACTCCGCCGGTTCCCGCGGTTCAGAACGCCGTTGCCACGCTGCGGCCACAGACGGATGTGATCGTGGTAATGGTATACGGCACGCAGCAGTTGCTCGACAGCGTGCGCGCCGTTCCCGGGGTTGGCGCGGTGCTGGCAACGCGTCCGCTGCGTCTTCCCGATCAGTGGGTATCGTTCAATCGCACGAACGTTGTCGGGTACTCCTCGTTCCAGGGAAGAGGCGTCGGAAAGATTGACATCTCGCTTGCCGGACCCCACCGGATTACCTCCGGGCGAGGCGAGATGGCGATGATGACCGCGGACATACCCGACCAACCCCGTATGGCCGAGTTGAAGCGGGAGTTCGAAGCGTGGAAGGAACGCAACGCCGGGGGAGACAGGTAGCGGTGCGTCGCGTTCCAGGGCGTTGGTGGGCTGTTCTCGGGGTCATCGCGGCGATCGTGGTGTTTTTTGCGACGCTTTCGCTGCCTCAGGACGCCTCCCGGTTGTTCATCTTCTTCACGGCCACTGCTCACGCGAATCTTGAGCCGTGCGGGTGCCCGGTGAATCCGAGCGGGGGAGTTTCCCGCCGCGCTGCATTTATCCGGTCGCACACTCCTCCCGACACGCCGGTGCTGCTTCTGGACGGGGGAGACGTGGTTGGCCCCCCAACGCCTGAGGGATTGATCAGATCGGAGTTCATGTTCCGCGCGATGGAGGAAATGGGTTATTCGGTTCTTGGTCTTGGCGCGCGGGATTTCTCATTCGGCCCCGATTTTCTTCGTTTTGCCGAGAAGTACTACGGCTTCACGTTCGTCGGAACGAATCTGCTTTCTTCCCGCACACACGCTCACCTGTTCGCCCCGTACGCGATTGCGCGGGTGGGCAATGGAAGGATTCTGGGAATTCCGTTCGGTGGCCTGCGGGTCGGAGTGCTCAGCGTGATGGGAAGGGATTTAATCCCGTTTATTCCGGACACGTGCGAGCCAGCATTCCTTCTGGATCCGCTGGCGGCTGTTCGAACGTTTTCGCGGCGCATTCGTTCGCAGTGTGATCTCGTCGTGGTGCTCGCGTACACGGACCAGGCTCTCCTCGACTCACTCGTGAGCATGCCTGGAGTAGACATCGTCATCGCAGCGCGGACGCTTAACGTACCTCCCGGGTACACAAATGTCGGTATGAGAGGAAGAGCCGCCCTTGCCTACACCGGGTACGAAGCTCGTCGAATCGGAGTAATGCGTATTCGTCTTGACTCGTCGAGAAACATGACTGAGGCGCGCGGTGACTTGATTACGCTCAGCGAGAACCTTCCTGAGGATGAAACGGTCAGAGCGATGGTACAGGAATCCCGCCGCGCCGTTGCAGCCCTTCCCAACCCCGGTTCCCTGCAGAAAGAACCACCCGCGCAGTGACGCGGGTCCGTTATCCAGCCAGAAGGAGTACCTGCATGAGCACCTCGTCCCACGGGCGCCTTGTTGCCCTTTCCGTGGTTTTGTTCACTGTTTTCGGTGCGGCGCTCACGCTCACCGGCCCTCTTCTCCCGCAACTCATCGAGCACTTCGGATTATCGTACGGAGAAGCCGGAACGTTGCAGGTATCGTCGCAAGTCGGGTATCTGGCTGCGATCGTCCTATCGGGGTGGCTTTCCGCGAAAATTGACGGGAGAATGATGTTGCTTGCAGCAATTGTGTTCTCCCTTATCGGTTACGGTGCGTTCAGCCTTGCGCCGTCCTTTCCGGCGGCCTGCGCGTTGATGATCGTCGGCGGGGCGGGCGGCGGCGCAATCGAGGTCATCATCAATGCCGTGGTGATGAAACTGAGCGAAACCCGGCGGAGCAATCTACTGAATTTCATTCACCTGTTCTTCGGAGTGGGGGCATTCATAGGCCCCGCCGTGGTTGGCAAGCTTCTCGCGCTCGGCGTGACGTGGAACTGGTTCTATTTCGGGACGGCAGTGTGCTGGACAGCTCTGCTTCTGGGAACACTGGCATGCCGTTTCCCTTCCATAAAGCCGGTGGAAACGGCGTCTTCAGAGCCCGCCCGCAGCGTGTTCTCTCTTCCTCTGGCCCGCGTGTTGTTCCTCGTCCTTACGTTGTACGTGGGCCTGGAACTTGGAGTTGGAGGGTGGGTGACGACGTATCTGGTCCACCACGAGGGCATGGCTCCGTCGTACGCCGCCTATTCGGCGTCGGCATTCTGGCTCGGGATTGCCGGAGGACGTCTCATACTCGGCGTAATTGGTCACCGCTGGCATGAATCGGGGATACTGACCATACTGGCGGCGTTTTCGGCAGCGTGCCTGCTGGCCGCGGTGCTGGTTCCGAGCCCCTTCGTCGCAGCGCTGTTCCTTGCCCTGACCGGTCTCGGATATTCCGGAATCTACCCGACGGCCGTTTCCTTCGGCGGTGGCGCGTATCCGGAGCAGTCCACACCGGTGACTGCCCTTCTTGTCACCGGCGGGGGCATTGGCGCGGTGGCATTCCCGTGGCTGATGGGGCACATTTCCGACGGGTTCGGGTTGCGGGGGGGGATGCTGTTCTACATCGTTCTGAACATCCTCTTACTCGGGTTCATCCTTACCGCGCGGCGGATGCACAGTCGGGCCCAGACGTAATGAGCGGGAGAAATTGAGATGAAAAGCTTCCGGAAGGAGCTGTGGTTCAACATTCCAAGCCGTCGCGGGTTTGTGAACATCACAAAGGACGTTGAGCAATGCGTGGCGGAAAGCGGGGTGACCGAAGGGCTATGCCTCGTGAACGCGATGCATATCACCGCGAGCGTGTTCATAAACGACGATGAGCCGGGGCTTCACGGCGACTACGAGGAGTGGCTGGAACAGATTGCGCCCCACGAACCGATTTCGCGTTACCGGCACAACCGAACGGGCGAGGACAATGGCGACGCACACCTGAAACGGCAGATCATGGGGCGTGAGACGGTCATCGCGATTTCGCGCGGAAAGCTTGATTTCGGGCCCTGGGAGCAGGTGTTCTACGGGGAATTCGACGGGCGGCGCAAGAAACGCGTGCTGGTGAAGATAATCGGCGAATAGCGAAACTGAGAAAGGGAGAGTACATGAGCACACTGGATTTGTTTCGTCTGGACGGGAAGGTTGCCATTGTTACGGGTGCCGGACGCGGGCTCGGGAGGGAAATGGCGATTGCTCTTGCAGAAGCGGGAGCGGATGTGGCGATCACGAGCAGGGAAATGGCACACGTGGAACCGGTTGCTGAAGAGATCGGGAAGCTTTCGGGCAGACGAGTGCTTCCTGTTGTGGCCGACGTGACCAGGCCTGACGACGTGCAGCGGATGGTCGATACGACGTGCAGGGAACTCGGTGGTCTGGACATTCTCGTGAACAATGCCGGGGTGAACATCCGCCATCTCGCCCACGAGTATACGATGGAGGAATGGAACACCATCATCACGACAAACGTGACCGGTGTCTTCCTTTGCTGCCAGGCAGTGCTCCCGAAAATGATGGCTCAGAAATCGGGACGGATCATCAATATCGGCTCGATGATGGGTGTCGTGGGGATGCCGTTGCGCGTGCCGTACTCGGCGTCGAAGGGGGCCGTGCACCAGATGACGCGCACGCTTTCACTTGAAGTGGCGAAGTACGGTATTACGGTCAACGCCATAGCCCCGGGGCCATTTCTTACTGAGATGAACCGGCAGGTGATTGACCAGCCGGACGTGTACAACTTTTTTGTTGAACGGATACCTCTCGGCAGATGGGCGGAGCCAAATGAGCTGAGGGGAGTGGTGGTGTTCCTTGCCTCGCAGGCATCGAACTACATTACGGGAAGCGTCATCATGGTAGACGGTGGCTGGACCGCGCAGTAGCTGAAAACTCCGCGCGGTATGCCGGGTCAGTCAACTGGTTGGTTGGAACCTGAAGGAGGCCGGACATGGAACTCCGTCAACTTGGGAAAAGCGATCTGAAGGTTACGCCCGTCGTGTTCGGGGCGTGGGCAATCGGGGGGTGGTTCTGGGGTGGCACAGACGACGCGGAGGCGGTGACGGCCATCCGCGCCGCGGTTGACGAGGGCATCAACACCATAGATACCGCGCCGATGTACGGTTTCGGCCACAGCGAAGAGGTCGTGGGAAAAGCGCTGAAAGGGATCAGGGACAAGGTTATCGTGGCGACCAAATGCGGGCTGAGATGGAACCGCACGGATGGTGATTTTCATTTTGTCGCGCAGGACGAGCAGAACCGATCGCACCAGATATACAAGGTGCTGAAGCCTGATTCGATCATCGAGGAGTGTGATTTGAGTTTGAAACGCCTGAACGTCGACGTTATTGACCTTTACCAGTGCCACTGGCCGGATACGACCACACCTATTGCCGACACGATGGGTGCGTTGATGAAGCTGAAAGAGCAGGGCAAAATCCGGGCAGTTGGAGTGAGCAACTTCACTCCAGCGATGATGCGCGAATGCCTCAACGCGGCACCTCTCGCCAGCGACCAGCCGAAGTACAGCCTGCTGGCGCGGGAAATCGAGGCGGACGTGCTGCCCTTCTGCCGTGAAAACAATATCGGCGTGATCGTGTACAGCCCGCTTGCCCAGGGGCTTCTAACGGGCAAAGTGACGATGGATCGGCAGTTCGCTCCGGGCGATCTTCGGGTGAATACGCCCTGGTTTCAACCGCAAAACCGCCAGCGCGTGCTGGACGCGCTGGGAAGAATCCGCCCTATTGCGGACGCGCACCGAGCCACGTTGGGGCAGGTTGCGATCAACTGTGTGATCAATACGCCGGGTGTTACGTCGGCAATCGTTGGCGCGCGCAACGCCGCCCAGGTGCGCGAAAACGTTCACGCGGCGGAATTCAGGCTTTCCGAAGAGGAGCAGTCGTTCATACGGAGCACATTCGAAAGCCTGGGAAAACCGGTTTGACGGGTTCACCGTGAAAAAGAACCGGGGTGGCGCGGACATGCCGTGCCACCCCGTTCTTTTCGTGGACCGTTCACGTCATGAGCTCGGTTGATCTTCACTCCGTGCTCTCGTGCCGAACACGACCAGATCCGGGAGGTCGGCTCCCTTTCCGGCATTCGTCAGCGCGAACTGACCATCGTTCTCACGAGAGGCAACCACAAACAAATCGGGAAGGTGTCTCTCGTCTCCGGCCGGTTCAGCGAGGACAATCCCGGACTGGAACTCGGTTTCCGCGGCAACTTTTCCCGATCGAGCGGGGGAGATCCCCTGGTACGGGAACGTCGCGGCAACCAGCCCGGTGAGGCCGAGTGTAGTAACAAGAAGTGATCGTACCATCTTCGTGTATCTCCTTCAATCCAAGAAATCCAGTTATTGAAGCGACTTTGCAGATTATCCGCCGGGGCTTTTGACCCCTGCACAAGAATAGACAACGTGACCGCATTGTTTGTTGCAACCAGAGCGCTCGGAGGAGTCGAACTGCACGAGGAGCAGTCTGAACTGCAGATACCGGCATTGCAGTGCACGCCGAAAAAAAAGCGCGGACGCCAGGGATCACCTGGCGTCCGCCTTCACGGGTGTCCGGCTTCTTTTAGAAGCTTGTCACCACGGTATGGTCTGCCGCGATTGCCGAGGTGCGGGCCGGTCGGTCCGCGACCACGGTTACATCCGGGAGATCGCCGCCCTGGATGCGGAATTCCAGAGGTGCCGCCGTGCTCAAGGGGCCTTCGGCAACCACAACCACGTCCGGCAGATCACCCGACTGACTGGCCTTCGTTACGGCGCCCGTAGCCCCGCCGGCGATTGTCCTTTCGGCCGTTACCAGGAGGTCCGGCAGTGTTGTTTCCACCGGAGCACTGTCTGTTCTGCTTTGCGTGGTCTTTGGGGCCGGTAACGCTCCAATTGAAAGAGCCGCTGCGGCCGCCGTCAGGACGATCAGGTGAAGTTTCATCTTGTATTCCTCCCGTGTTGCCTTTTCCTGTTCCGTTCGTTTCGTTCACTGGATCAGACGAGAGGAAGACGAGATTTGTTACACTTTCCGACGTGCCTGGCCGAAAAAGAACTTAGAGGAGTTCGCTGACACGCCCGTAAAGTTCGGGCCTGCGGAGTCGCAGCGTGAAATGGGGAACTGACCGGCGGTCGTGAAGCGCTTTTGCGCGCAGGTCCGCAACGAGCATTTTTTCTCCCGGTCCCATACCCTGTGTTCTGGCGACGATTTCTCCTTCGGGGTCGCTGATAAAGGCTCCTCCGGGATATT
>JAKPPK010000284.1 GCA_029547385.1 Candidatus Latescibacterota bacterium | reverse complement strand
CCGACAATCGCAACCCGAATCGTTCCACTCACAGTATGGTCTCCCGGCCCCGGGTATGTGCGCGACATCGCGTCAGATTACGCCGAGACACACAGGACGCCTTTGGCGGGTCACCAGACAATCCGCGCATGCGACGTTTTTTTCCCGAATCTCGTCCCGAAGGCTCTACGCCACAACAGGGGGATTTTCCCCAGACTGCGTGGTCCGCCGCGTTCGACTTTCGAGATGATCCCAACGACGCGAGACGGTCTGGGCCCCTCGTCTTCGTTTTCAAAAGTACGGCGGCGACGGCGCCTGAACAAGCAACAACACGCTGAACCGCGTGCCAGTGGAGCCGTCGGCCGTCCGCCGAACGTATATTTCTCATGCCTTCTCCCGTCATGCAGGTGGTTCGAATGTCAACGCGGGCATTTTGCTACGATTTGCTGTGGAAATCCGGTTTGTCGGCGGGGAGTCCCCTCCTTCTGCTCGCTTGGGCGACCGGCAGATACGAAGTGCGAGACCGTTTGTTTCCGAAACCTTTGGACGTCCCCTTCCCTTTCTGGATGTGGCACGGTGCTTCTGCGGGAGAGGTCCGCGGATTGAGGCCGCTCTGGGAGCACTTCGGCGGTGTGGCCAGTGTTGACGTACATCTCTCATGTACGCGCACAGGGGTGGCCATGTGGTCACAATTTGGAATCGAGTGTACGCACATCCGCTTGTTCCCCGCTGATTCGGCAGCGTCGTGGGCATCAATGTGCAGAAAACAGTACCCCGCGCTGGTAATCGTGAGCGAAACGGAGCTATGGCCCGGCTTGTTCCACGCAATGGTGCAACGCCGGGTACCCGTCTTACTGGTGAGCGCACGGGTTTCTCAACGAACCACGACGCTCATGAAAGCAAGCCGCCTTCTGACGGACGTCGCGCCCGCGTTGTTTGTCTGTGCGCAGACAGGAGACGATGCTGCACGGTTTTCCTCGCTGGGAGTTCCCTGCGAGCAGACCGCCGTGTGCGGATCGCTCAAATGGTGCCGCGGAAGTCTGGCAAACCGTGCGGATGCCCGTGCGGCAATGCAGATGGATGGAGACGACCGGGTAGTTGTGTTCGGCTCGGTGCACCGCGAAGAAATGTCTCACGTTGTGTCTGCCATCGAACAGATTCGCCTCGCGCGTGTTTCGTCCCGTTTTGTCGTTGCGCCCCGCCATATGACTGATTACGATTATGCATATACCATCCTGAAACGTGGAGGCTTGCGTCCGCTTCGGCTGTCGAGCCTCGCTCACAAGGGGATTTTGACACCGGAATCCGTGCTTCTCGTTGACAAAATGGGAGTCCTCGCGCAGCTTTATGCCGGGGCTGATGTGGCCGTTATAGGTGGGGCATGGGTTCCTTTGGGCGGACACAACCCGTTTGAAGCGACGGCGTATGGCCTGCCAGTTGTGTACGGGCCGCACATGGAACAGGCGGGATGCAATCTGCTCGAGGCAAGTGGTCAGGCCACGCGGGCTCATGATGGCAGGATGGCGGGCGCAATCATTGCGGACATCCTCCGCAACTACCCTGGACCTTTCCAGAGCGTAATTCCGGACGCGCTGGCAGCGACCGTAGAGGCGATGGCCAGATGGCGACTCCCGAGCAGGTCCAAAGCACACGATTGACAGAGGTGCCAAGGTGAGACGGATCGACGAATGGCTTCTGAACCCGCCCCGAACGAAGCTGGGGAAGTCCTTGATGAACGGATTGGCTGCGGCTTCAACGGTGTACACCGCCGGAGTGAGGGCTCGTTCCTGGGCTTACCGAAGTGGCGTGTTCCGAAAAACTACTCTGAACACGCCGGTCATATCCATAGGCAACATCACGGTGGGCGGCACCGGAAAAACACCTCTCGCCCAGTTCATTGCCCGGCATTTCCTGGACACGGGGCGCAGACCTGTGATCGTAAGCCGCGGCTACCGTAAAGAAGGCGCCACACTGGCCGTTGTGTCGGACGGCAAACGCCTTTTGCTTTCACCCCGAAGGTCAGGGGACGAACCGTACCTTCTCGCCCGAACTCTGCCCGGCGTGCCGGTAATTGTGAGTCCAAACAGAGCTCTCGCGGGCTTTGTTGCGGTCAGCAGGTTCGCTCCCGATGTGGTGATCATGGACGATGCATTCCAGCACATGAAACTGGACAGGAACCTTGATATCGTGCTGGTGGATGCCGTCAACCCGTTTGGTAACGAGAAAACGCTTCCCGGGGGCACCCTGCGGGAACCGCCCCCAAATCTGGCGCGCGCGGATGTAATCGTCGTGTCGCGTTCAGACCAGACAGACAGGTTGTCTGAATTGCGGGAGCGTCTGCGAAGCCTGAACCCA
>JAKPPK010000095.1 GCA_029547385.1 Candidatus Latescibacterota bacterium | reverse complement strand
GGCCGGGAGAGGCACGGTACGGATACGGGGCTCCGGAAGTGGCGGATTGGAACGGGGACGGCGCGCTGGATCTCATACTTGCTGACGTGTGGGGGAAACACACACTTTACTGCGGACTGGGCGCTGATTTGCGACGGACGGACGCAAATGCGGGATTAGAGCTCTCAGAGGGACAGCCGCTGCGTTTCGCGAACCCGCGAGACGTCGTAAAACCGGCGTGGAATTGGTGGAATCCCGTCGGTGGAGAGCTTGTGACGCAGTGGCGAACACGCGGTGAGGTGCTCGATTGGAACGGCGATGGCGAGGTGGATTACGTCACGATCGATCACGAAGGGTACCTCGCTCTTGCTCCCGGTGTTCGCACGCGGGAAGGCAGAATGCTCGAACCCCTTGAGCGAGTGTTTCTGAATGAAGCCGGGGAGCCGCTTCTGCTCACACCGGGAACCTGTGGCCGCAGCGGCCGTTACAAAATCGCTCTGGCCGATTGGGATGGCGACGGGGATCTGGATCTTATCAGGGGTGTTGCAACTCCCTCCGGAAATACCATGCACACGCCTTCCGAAGAAACCGGTTGCGCATTCCTGTTTGAGAACGTCGGGAATAACCGCTTTGCGTTCAGGGGGGAGATGGTTCCCGACCCGACCATCCAGCTTGCCGGTCACAGTTCGTGCCCTCAACCGTTCGACTTTGACCGCGACGGCAAGCTGGACCTTCTAATAGGAGCTGAAGATGGGCACATTTACGCGTTCCACCGCTCCTATCTCGAAAAGGATCTGCCGCGGGTTCAGGTAACGCGGGTCAGGGTGACGCACTGAGAGACTGGCGCACCGCAACTCCGCGCAGGTGTGAATCAGGCTTTTTTCCGTTTGAGCCACTGAAGGCGCGAACGGACTTTTGCCTCCTCGTTTGCGGGTAATGGTTTTACAGGCACGTGCGGTTCCTCGACCGCGGGAAGCATGCGAGTGTTTGACGGCGCCACGCGTTGCTTGGGTGTGTAAGGCGGTTTTTCCAAAAAATGGTGCAACAGGATCAGCGCCGTCTCCTTGTCCGGAATAATGTCGCGCTCACCGGCTGCATCGTGGCCGCCCGCAGGGGGCGGAGCTCCCACGCAGGACGGACAGCCGTCGATGCAGGGGCACTCGGAAACCAGTTCCCACGCGGCCGTAAAGATCTGCTCCGTCCACTGGTAGGTCCTTTCGGAAAAACCGATTCCGCCCGGGTATTTGTCATACAAGAAAATCGCGGGCGTGCCGAGGTTGGAGCTGTCAACAATGCTTCCGATATCAGTGGTGTCGGCCATGACAAAGAGCGGGACAATCTCCACGAGAACGTTGGCAATTCCTTTCAAGCCTTCAGCGGGAACTCTGCCCCAGGCCCTGCATTCATCGAGAGCCGCAGCACGGGGAACAAGCCAGAATGCAGTCGTGTCAAGCGTCTGCGTGGGCAGGTCAAGGTTCTCGTAACCGATTGACTCCCTGCTTCCAAACTTGATTTTCTTGAACATCACTACGTTGAGACTTACGGTGACATCGCCGAGCGCCAATTTGCTCACACGCCAGGCACCCTCCCGTTCGGTGTTCCGTACGACAATGCTCGACTCGCTGACAGATTGCGTGTAGTAATCCACGCCTTCTCGCCGAACGTGCGCGATTTTGCGATCCACGTCGAGTTTGTCAACAAAGAAGGTCTCGGCATCGTGGAGGTAGACGGCGTGAGTGTGTACCTGGGAAAGCGCGCTTATCTCGTCGAGTGTGCCGATTGCCTGAGGCCCCTGATCCGTTTCGTTCATGATCGTGTACGTCGTGTCGTCCATGTTGCGAAGACCGATTTTCGCGGCGGCATACCCTGATCTCGCGAAGTGCCAGCGTTCACCGACCCGCCGAACATGTCCCTCGTCTGCAAGTATTTCCACCAACGCAGGCGTGTACTCACCAAACAGATCAACACGCTCTTCGGGGGCGATGGGGAGTTCCTGTGCCGCACAGAGCAGATGACCGATCGCTATGTGCGGATTGGTGGGATCGATGATGGCGTGTTCCGGATTTCTTTCGAAGAAATACTGCGGATGATTCATGAGATACTGGTCTATGGGCGTATTGTGTGCGACCAGCACCACCAGGGAACGTTCTTTGCCCCGTCCCGCCCGACCAGCCTGTTGCCACGTGCTGGCAATCGTGCCCGGGTAACCGATCAGAATGCTGGCCTCTAGCGTGCCTATGTCTATGCCGAGTTCGAGGGCGTTGGTGCTGATCACGCCGAGAAGTTCACCCTCGAAGAGCTGCCGTTCGATTTCCCTACGTTCTTCCGGTAGATATCCCCCGCGATAGGCTCTCACCCGGCGCGCGAGTGACGCGTTGCGGTGAGAAAGGACATCCTGGACGAAACGGTACAGAAGCTCTGCGGAGACGCGTGTTCTGACGAAAGCGATGACGGGAGTCCGCTCTTCGATCAAGGACACCATGCAATACTGCGCGTCGGAGAGCGCGCTCCTGCGTTCCGGAGTCTCTCCGGCGGACGGATCATCCAGCAGAGGGGGGTTCCAGAGCACAAAACTCTTCTCGCCGCGGGGTGATCCATCTCGGTCGATAAGCGTCAGACTTCGCTGGGTGAGGTTTTCGGCATGCTCCAGTGGGTTGGCGATGGTTGCGGATGAGCAAAGATACAGCGGTTTCGACCCGTAGTGCGCGCAGATGCGGTTCAAGCGTCGAAGCACTCCCGCGACGTTTGAACCGAACACGCCCCGGTAGGTGTGGATTTCGTCCAGAACGACGTATCTGAGCTTCTCGAAAAAACGCGCCCAACGCGCGTGATGAGGCAGTATACCGGCGTGCAGCATATCGGGGTTGGTGAGAATCACCTGCCCCTCGTTGCGCAGAACCCGGCGTGTCGTAGGTGCCGTATCACCGTCGTACGTCCCCGCCTTCACCCCCAATCCGAGCCCCTGGAGGTAACGCAATACACCGCGGAGTTGGTCCTGGGCCAATGCTTTCGTCGGGTAGATGCAAAGCGCGCAGGAGTCCGGCTCCACAAGGAGGCGCTCGAAAATCGGAAGATCGTAACAAAGCGTTTTTCCGCTTGCGGTTCCGGTGACAACCACGAAACCGCGCCCGCTTCTCGCCGACTCCAGCGCATCAGCCTGATGGCAGTACAGGCGGCTGATTCCCTGGGCTTTCAGCACGTCGGCAATGGCGGCATCAAGGGGTACGTCGGGTTCCCTGTACGTCGCTTCGCGAGCCGGTATCCGTTGTACGTGCACAACTTGCCGACGCCATCCAGATTCGGCTCCAATACGTTTCAAAAACCTGTCTACATCCATGGGATTACCCTTTGTTCGTATGCAAAGAGTCCGACGGGGGCTTTGCGGACTCTGTTTTCCTGCGTTAACGTACGCAAGGAAATTGCTGGAACCCACAGCCCGTGCGCGTTCGCTTTGCCGATGTGGGGAACCGACACCGGACGAGCAGAAGCCAAGGTAATATACAGATCTGGGAAGGGAGCGCGGCCGTGAAAGGCGTCATTCTGGCAGGGGGAACGGGTTCCCGGTTGTTCCCCCTCACCAAGGTTACCAACAAGCATCTCTTGCCCGTATACGACCGCCCCATGATCTACCACCCGATCCAGGCGCTGGTGAACGCGGGGATCCGGGACATAATGATTGTGACGGGAGGCGAGAATGCCGGTGATTTCCTGCGCCTTCTCGGGAATGGCAGCGAATTCGGCCTGCAACATTTGAACTACGCGTATCAGGAGAAACCGGGTGGAATCGCCCAAGCGCTCGCTCTGGCGGAGCATTTTGTAGGGAACGAGAAGTTCGTGGTAGCCCTCGGAGACAACATCATCCAGAAGAGCATTCGCGCGGCGGCACAGGCATTTGAGCACCAGCCGGAAGGGGCGAAGATCCTCCTGGCCGAAGTTGACAACCCGCGCAGTTACGGAATCGCACGTATTGACGGTAACGCCGTAGTCGAGATCATCGAAAAACCGTCGGATCCCCCCAGCAATTTCGCGGTGATAGGCATCTACTTCTACACTCCGGAGGTGTTCAAAATCATAAAGACGTTAAAGCCGTCTGGCCGAGGCGAACTCGAGATCACAGACGTGAACAACGAATACCTGCGGCGCGGTACGTTAACGTTCGAGTACCTTGACGGATGGTGGGCCGACTGCGGCGAATCAATCCCATGGCTCCTTCGCGCGAACAATCTCGTAGCGCGCGACGGCGCGAACAACGCGGGATAGGCTGATCCACCCGGCGCCGAAGCGTTTGTGCACCGCACAGGCCGGACGTCCAGCCCGCGCACCATTTTCTTTGAATGATGGATGAATTGTCTTCGCATTTCCCGGGACCAGCAAGAACACATCGCGCGGGGAGGCACACGCATGGCTGACAAAATCCGGATGGGGTTCATCGGATGCGGTTTCATGGGTCAACTGGCCCACATCGCCAACTACGCCCGTCTGCACGACGAATGTGATCTGGTCGCTGTCGCGGACGTTCGCCCTCTGCTGGCGAAAAAGGTTGCCGCGCGTTACGGAATACGCGAAACGTACACCGACCATCGCGAGCTGCTGGAAAAAGCGGATGTCGACGCCGTGGCGGCGATCATGTATTACGGTCATCATTACGCGGTCGTCCCCGACGTTATCGAGTCGGGAAGGCATCTGATCACTGAGAAGCCCATGGCGTGCAGTGCCTCGAGCGCGCGGGAATGGAAGGCCGCGGCGGACGCGAAGCTCCTGGTGTACATGGTCGGATACATGAAACGCTGGGATCTCGGTGCTCGATGGGTGTCCGACATGGTTCGGGAGTGGAAAACGACCAACGAGTTCGGCGAGTTCACTCATCTTCGATGCCTGATGAGCGGAACCGATTGGACCTGGAATCCCTATCCCGTCATCTCTTCAGACGAACAACCAGTGGCCTCATTGCCGCCGCACGAGCCATTCCCGGCCCGTTTCACGAAACGGCAGGCCGATTACTTCAACATGAACATCAATTTCTACGTGCACCAGGTGAATCTGATGCGTTTTCTTCTCCACGAGCAGATCACGCTTGATTATTGCCATCCAGCTGGGAAGGTACTCATCGGTTCCACGGAAAGCGGGAAAGCAGTGTCACTGGAAATGGGGATTTCCAGCATTCCCCAGACGTGGGACGAAGTCTATCAGATCGCGTTTGAGAAAGCAGACATAGAACTGCGAATGCCGGCCCCGTTGCGCGGGCAACACAACGGCGAAGTAGTGGTGCGGCGGACGGTGAACGGAAAGACGTATGAGACGCTCAGACCCAATTTCCCTGTTCCGAGCTGGAGTTTCCTCGAACAGGCAAAGGGATTCCTGGAGGCAGTTCGAACCGGCAGGGTTCCGTTCGATTCCACGGGTGACGCAGTCCGCGATTTGGAGTTTTTCGAGACCCAGGCGGACATGATGCAGGGAGAAGGCGGAGTCGCCCGAAAGTGAATGCGTGAACCAACAGAGGAGGGGGCGGGAATATGGTTGTCGAGCTGGAAAAAGGAGAACTGCGGGCCACGGTTGTCGACAACGCGGCGCATCTGGAACGGGCTGGGCACCGGGAGGGCTACAACGGCCTGGCGGCACTCACCAGCGACGCGCAGCAGGCGAGCCCTATCGTCCCTTTCTACGCTGGAATGAATCTCGAGCTCTATTTCGACGGTGTGGTGACCGACCGGTCAACACTTTTTGAACCGCGGCGTGCTCCGATGGCGGTGGAGAAAATCGATCAGGCGACCGCGCGGCTCCACCAGCCACCTGTTCCCTACTGGAAAGTGGAGAGCTGGACCGAATTCACACTACGGGAACCGAATTACATCGACTTCCGTTATCGCGCAATCCCTCACGAGCGGACGTTTGAGCAGAACTGGCTGGGCGTGTTCTGGGCAACTTACGTCGCGTACCCGGAGGATCCAGGGATCTGGTTTCCTACTGCAACCCCGGAAGGCGCGAAAACCATGCGACATTTCTCCCCCGTTCACGGTGACGAAAGCACGCACCGGCATGCCGCGGACAGCGAAGAGATTACGGTGTCACACGATCATCGGATTTACATGTACGGCAGTTATTCGCGATTCCGCTACGCAAGACCTTTTTTCTGGGGATTTGTGCACGGAATGAGCGTGCTGTTCATGTTCGACGACAATCCAAATATCAGGTTCGCGCAATCGCCATCGGGAGGTGGAATCCGCTGCCCCGCGTGGGATTTCCAGCTTGTGGTGCCCGATTACCGCGTCGGAGGGGAGTATTCACTTGAGGCGAGAATGGTGTACTCCCGTCTCGGCGCAACGCTGGATCCTGAAGTCGAATACGCACGCTGGGTGGAATTCCGGAAGAATAACAGAAGTGATGGGGGCGAAGGTCGATGAAAGATCAAAGCGATGGCGTGCAGAGCTGGCCGGAGCGCGGTGAAAGAAACGGGTTGACACGGTCACCGATTGCGGGACTCGATGGTCTTCTGTGCCCGGTGTGCGGAGAAATTGCCGATTCGCTCCCAATCAAGGTTCAAAGAGTGATTCAGGGTACCGAGGAATGCCTGTTCGTGTGCTCGCCGGATTGCAGGCAGATGGCTCTGGAATCACCGTTTCTGCAGATCAACATGTTCTCCCGTGATATGCGGGTCTGGGAGAGAAGTGTGCAATCGGAACTTGACATCGAATCTTCCCCGGTAGCCGAGGCTCCGGAAACGGAGCACAATGGGAGAGAACACTCGTGACGAAAGCTGGGAAAGCGATGACCGACGTGGAACTGGTTCTGGACGCGAAAGCGGATCTTGGTGAAGGTGCGATCTGGCATGCGCGTCGCGGGTTGTTGTACTGGGTAGACATCAACGCCGGTTTTCTGCATGTGTTTGAGCCGAAAAACGGGAAAGACGACGCGTACCGCATCGGCGAAGACGTGGGGACTGTCGTGCCGAGGGTTGCGAGCTCTGAACGGCCCTATGAGAGCGTAATGCTTGCGTTGCGGCGAGGGTTTGCCGCCTTCCGTTTCGATGCTGCAAAGGCATATGTGGTTGCGGATCCGGAAAGGGATATACCTGCAAACAGGTTCAACGACGGCAAATGCGATCCGGCCGGTCGCTTCTGGGCGGGAACCATGCCGGAAGGCCCCGGTGGCGTTCCAGACGGCGGACGCCTTTACTGCCTGTATCCCGACCTTCACGTGGAAGTCAAAGAAACCGGTATTCGTTGCTCGAACGGCATTGCGTGGAGCCTCGATCACAGGACAATGTATTACATCGACACGCCTTCAATGGAGATCTGGGCGTACAACTACGACCTCGAAACCGGGGCGATATGGGACCGCCGTGTGGTGGTGCGCGTGCCGAAAAACGAGGGATACCCCGACGGGATGACGATTGACCGTGAGGGGATGCTCTGGGTGGCTCACTGGGATGGATGGCAGGTTGTCCGCTGGAACCCGAAGACAGGGCGAAAGATCTGTTCGGTGAAGGTCCCTGCAGCCCGTGTGACTTCCTGCGCGTTCGGGGGGAAGAACCTCGACGAGTTGTACATCACCACGGCACGGACAGGCATCAAAGCCGAAGCGCTGCGCAAACAACCTCATGCAGGCGGAGTATTCCGGGTCCTGCCGGGTGTCAGTGGACTCGAGGCATTCGAATTCGCAGGCTGAGTCCCGACGACGGGGAGAGCGTTGTGAGAGGAGATCCGGGGGGCGGGCACTGTGACCCGCCTCTTTCCGTTTTTGGGTGGCCTCACCGTGCGCAACCGACGACGGATTTGGCGTCACGACAATGGTTGTGCCGCGTTCACGCCGCTTCGTTATCTTTAAAATGGTGAGCAAAAAACATTCCTTCATGCACAAAGTTGCGCATAACGGGCGCTCCAAACGGTGCAGCGTTTGTTTTGGAAGGGGGTTCGCAGATGCCGGTAAGCCGTGAGGACGTGCTGCACGTCGCCGCGTTGGCAAGGCTGGAAGTTGCTCCAGAACAGGTGGAGAGTTTTCAGCGAGAGCTCGGTGCGATTCTGGAGCATTTCCAGAAGCTGAACGAACTGGACACCTCCAACGTGGAGCCGACTTCCCACGCACTGGCTCTCGTGAACGTGTTCCGCGAAGACATTCCACAGCCCTCGTTAACGCAGGAGGAAGCGCTCGCAAACGCTCCGCAGAAGGCGTTCGGACATTTCCGAGTGCCCAAAGTCATTGATTGACGCCATTTTCGAGAAAACCGAGACGGGTGTTGCCGGTGTGGAAGGTAGTGGGGGTTGTTCCTGCACGATTCGGTTCGGAGAGATGGCCCGGGAAGGTGCTTGAAAACGTTAGCGGTAAGCCTCTCCTTCGCTGGGCATGGGAAACCCTCTCCGGAGATCCCGAAGTCTCGGAAGTGCTGATAGCGACGGACGATTCCCGGGTAGAGACATGGGCGCGTGCACACGGAATGCGTGTGGTGAAGACGTCGGCGGAATCCCGGAATGGAACCGAGCGAACCGCCGAGATCGCCCGAATGATCCGTGCCGATTATTACGTGAACGTCCAGGCCGACCAGGTGGCACTTGAGTCCCGGGTGGTGACCGCAATGCTTCGGGCTGCGAAAGCCCACCCTGAATGGGAGATCGCGACGGCGGGCACGCGCTGGTACCGCACTGGATGTCTCGCAAACCGAGACCGGGTGTTTCTTGCAGTAAGGGGTTGCACCTGCGGCAGGCACAGTATTGCGGAGCACTTTTTCCGAGGCGGCGAGAAGCACACGAACACCGACAGACCAGTTCTGCGACACCTTGGGTTGTACGGCTATACCCCGTCCTTCTTGCGGGAATACGCCGCGAATGAGCCGTCGCAGGATGAGGTCATCTTGCATTTGGAACAATGCCGCGCGTTGCAGATGGGCTTGGAGATAGGAGTAGTTCGCGTTCGGACTTCTGCGCGGAGCGTTGACAGCGCCATGGACAGGGACGCCGTCGAAGGATCGTGGAGCAACAAGACAAGCAAAGGAGACCCACGTGAGGACGCGTGAACAAACGTTCCCGAAATACATCGTTGTTGCGGGAGGAGTCATCAGCGGCGTCGGAAAAGGCCTTGCAACCTCTTCCATCGGCAGGATCCTTCAGGAGTTCGGGTACAGCTGTACTGCGGTCAAAATCGACCCGTACCTGAACTATGACGCAGGCACGATGCGGCCGACGGAACACGGCGAGGTGTGGGTGACGGATGACGGCGGAGAGATCGACCAGGACCTCGGCAACTATGAACGATTTCTCGGAAAAGAACTATCGCGGCGGAATAACCTTACGACGGGTCAGATTTACAAAGCCGTGATCGAAAAAGAACGGCAGGGCGAATACCTCGGGCAGACGGTGCAACCGATCCCGCATATCACCAATGAGATTAAAAGGAGGGTTACCGAAGCTTCCGCCGGTCACGACATCGCGTTGGTCGAGGTCGGTGGAACGATCGGTGACTATGAGAATACGCCGTTTTTCTTTGCACTTAAGAGTCTTGAGCGCGAAATCGGCAAGCAGAACATCGTGTACGTGCTGGTAACGTACCTGCCGGTGCCAACACACATCCAGGAGATGAAAACCAAACCGACCCAGCACTCCATCAAACTGCTCAGCGAACAGGGGATATTCCCGGATTTTATCCTGTGCCGATCGAAATCGCCGGTGGACGAGGTTCGAAAACGGAAAATCGAGACCTATGCCAACATAGACATGGACCACATTATCAGCGCGCCGGATGTGGAGTCAGTGTACAGCATCCCGCTGAATTTCGAGAAGGAGAACATCGGCCGGAAAATCCTTGCCATGTTCGACCTGCCCGAGCGAAGAGAGCCTGACTGGGCGAATTACAGCACGCTCGTGAAGCGAATCCTCAATCCCAGGGAAACCGTTCGGATTGCCATGGTCGGAAAATACGTCACAAGCGGAGACTTCTCGTTAACCGACGCGTACGTGAGCGTGAATCAGGCCCTGGAACATGCAGGTGCCGCAAATGACACAAAAGTGCAGATTGACTGGGTAAGCGGGGCGGATTTCAACGATAGCAACGTTTCAGATGAGCTTCGTGCGTACGATGGGATACTGGTTCCCGGTGCGTTCGGCTCGTCCGGAGCGGAGGGAATGATCGCGGCGATCCGTTTTGCGCGCGAGTCGGGTATTCCGTATCTCGGACTTTGTTACGGCCTTCAAATGGCGGTCGTGGAATACGCTCGCAATGTGTGTGGACTCGCCCGGGCAAATTCCAGAGAAATCGATCCGAACACTCCGCACCCGGTGATCGACATCATGGATCTGCAACGGGCGGTGATCGAACCGACTGTGTGGCAAGCCTGGCGGGCCATCAGTCAGCAGATAGACATCGTTGCGGACAACTGGCTGAACAGCAGGCAACATCAGATCGGTGGCTCAATGCGTCTTGGCGCCTACGCCGCACGCTTGATAGAAGGATCTCTCGTGTTTCGGCTGTACCAGGAATCCGGCCGCCTCGAGAGCGATAGATCCAGGATGGATCGCTTGCGCATGCAACCGGGACAGGCGTTCCGTCTCGGGAGGGAAAAGCCTGGAGCTCCTGTCGTCTTGGAACGCCACAGGCACCGGTACGAGGTATCACCTGCCTACGTGGAACGGTTGGAGAGAGGGGGGCTGGTTTTCAGCGGGTACCACGAACAGGCGGACGGCAACCGATTGATGGAATTCCTCGAACTGCAGGAACACCCGTATTTCGTTGCGACCCAGGCGCATCCTGAGTTTCGTTCGCGTCTGGAAGAACCGGCTCCACTCTTTGTCGGTTTTGTCAGGGCTGCCCTTGAGAGGAAACATTCCGCAGGAAAATGAAAAGCTCGCCGGTCCTTATCGTGGTGCTGCTGGCGCAAGCGGTCGTGATGGCAGCCTGTGACGACATCGGCTCGTCCCGCAGAAACGCGCCTGAGGCGGCTCTTTCAGGGCAAAGGCTGGAACGATCTCGTATCGTGTGGTCGGACCGAGGAAGGAAAAGCGCGGTAGTTTCCGCGGGAGAACTTATCAGATTCGACAATCGCAATGAGATTACTCTGTGTGATTCCGTGGTC
>JAKPPK010000094.1 GCA_029547385.1 Candidatus Latescibacterota bacterium | reverse complement strand
CGCGTATCCATTCCAATGCCTCGTCGGAGGGAACGCCTCCCACGGCGGGAGTCGGGTGGATGGCACTCACGAGACGGAGGACATGAACATCGTGCTCAAGCACTCCTTCCAAGGGTGTCTCCAAATGTGCAATATCACCGTACAGGATGATTCGCGGGGACTTCGAGACTTCAAGCGTTTTCGCAAATCCTCCCACGCTTCGCCGGATTGCTTCTACTACGAGAGAGTGCTCATCTGAGTCTTTGGCGCTGCGCAATAGAGCGCGACGGGCCGCGTATTTCGCCTGAGCGTTCGCGCCGAACGGCATCGAACCCGCAAGCGCATGAGTTGTGAACCGTGACGCTCTCTTGTGGACGAGCAGTTCTGGTGTTGCCGCCAGGAACAGCTTCTTCCCGAGAAAAGCTGCGAAACGATAGGAATCTGGGTAACGCAGTGCGAGCAGGTCAAGCGCTTTCCTGATGTCCGGCGTTCTGGACAACGAATGCAGAACGCTTCTGGCAGCTACCACCTTCTGGAATCTTCCCGACGTTATCCCGTCTTTGATCGAAGCGATGGATCGAACCCATTGTGCGATCTGATTCTCGCCGGTGGCTTCGTGTGCGGCGTCCAGCGTGAATGCCCGATTCTCTTGTGTTCCGGTGAGCGGAGGGGAAAGGCTCCCCAACAAGTCCGAAAAACCATGGAGCGCTTCCCGGTACGAATCCCGCCCGCTAATCACCGTGGCCCTGCACGAGCCGCGAGAACAGGTAATGCAGATACTGGGAAAGACGCAGTAGTTCGAAGGGATACCATCCCATTCTCCGTCATGAGGCCCGGCCGGATCGAATGCAAAACCCGAAAATACCTTTAGGTTGGGTTTCCGCGTCCCCGGAAAACTGCGCCGTTCGATCCTGTCCCAAAGGGTGGAGACAGATCTTTCCGCGGCAGCAAACCTGTTTTGAGTGGCCAGGGCCCGTTTCCATGCGGCGCCCCACGCGAGGGTTTCCTCACCCGACGGCGTCGCCCAGTAAATCCATGTCTCTGTCCCGTCAAATTTCAGGGCGCCGGTGAGCGATGTTCTCTCAATCGGAACGGTGATTGCTCGGAAGCAGTTTCTTCCGATAGGTGCGCTCAGTTGTTCACGCAGAAACGAGAACGCCTCATCCGAGACGATCGTGTCTTGGAGGCAGGGTTTCCGGGAAGAACCTGGGCCAATCATTCATCCTGCTCAGAGCTCGGGCGGCCGTGGCCGGCCTCTGTTGACTTGGACGCTGATATAACTGCTGCCGCACCGAAGCTGAGGAATCGAATCGAAGGTGATTCCGCGCCGCAAGAAGTGAGAAGGTCCACGAGCGCTTCGGCACTGCAGTGGGCTTCGATACTCTCAGCAAGGTAACGATAGGCCTGTGCGTCGGTGAAAGGCCGAACCAGGAACGGAACGGCAACATACATCCAGCCTTTCTTCAGAACGCGCCATAGAGGGCTGCCAGACGCAGGAAAACTGTCGAGAACGACCAACCTGCCTCCCGGTTTTAGAACTCGCATCATTTCACGAACGGCGGCGGGCAGGTCGGAAAAATTCCTTGTCGTGAAGAATGTCGTGATGAGATCGCACGTCTCCGTCCTGCACGGAATGGACCCCGCATCGCCGACACAGAAATCGCTTTCCGGTTCCCGAAGCGATGCTTTTTCGAGCATCCGGGAGGAAAGATCGATACCCAGATACCGCGCAGAGCGAAATCTACGTTTGAGCAGTCGAATAACCGACCCGGTGCCGCAGCCGACATCAAGAATAACAGCCCGGTGTGGCAACGAGATTCCTTTGAGAGCACGTCTGCGCCAGATGCTCGTCTGCCCGAGCGAAATCACGATGTTCATCGCGTCGTAACGTGGCGCTATCCTGTCGAACATCGCGGTAACATACCGCCGCTTCGTGTTCCCCCTCGCACGTGCCGCATCCCGCGGGGTAATCTCAATCACACCCTGTTCTCCACGGTTGCACCCGGCGTGCCTGTGTCCGTCGCCGGACCCGGCGTAATATTGAACTTCCGCGTTTCACCCTGCACCAAGGAGCCTGCCCTGTCACATTCCGACATCATCACTGTCCTGGCGGCGTTTGCCATCGGACTCTCAAAAACCGGTTTCGGTGGCGGTCTGGGAGCAATCGTGTCACCGATGTTCGTCATTGCCCTGCCGCCGCGCGAGGGAATCGGCCTGATGTTGCCACTCCTCATCGTCGGTGACATGCTCACGCTCACCTTTTACTGGCGTGGATGGGACAGAAGCAATCTCGTGGCGCTGTTTCCCGGCGTTGTGGTCGGCATCGGTCTGGGAATGATCTTGCTGGGACATATCCCGGACAATGAGTTCCGCGTCGTGATTGGCCTCCTCGCGATGGTGTTCGGCAGCGGTCAGGCTCTCCGGCAATGGCTTGTTCCCCACGCGGAAGCGTTCACGGGAAACCGTTTTCTCGGTGCACTGGCCGGATTTGTCACCGGGACGGTCTCCGCGATTGCACACCAGGGAGGGCTTGTCACAACGCTGTACCTTTTGCCGCAAAGACTGACCAACCAGGCCTTCGTGGCCACCAGCGGGATCGTGTTCACCCTGACAAATCTGACGAAGCTGCCCGCGTACGTGTATGCGGGCCTTGTAACGTGGCCGATCATCGTCAAAGCGGCAACGTTATCGCCTGCCGTAATTCTGGGCGCGCTCCTTGGCGTACGCCTTAACCGGCAGGTTCCACAGAAGCATTTCGCATGGATAGTGCTGTTCTTCGTTCTCGTTACCGGCGCAAAGCTCGTGTGGGATTACTTCATGTCGACCGGTTGATCATCCCTGCTGTTCGCGCCGCTCCAGCTCCGCGCGGATGGACAGGTAATTCCGATAACGGTGGTGGGCGATCGCATTTTCTTCCACCGCGGTCTTTACAGCACAACCAGGCTCATCCCTGTGTGCGCATCCACGGAATCGGCACGCATCCACAAGATTTCTGAATTCAGGAAACAGATCTGGAAGCTGATCCGCGGAACAATCCCACAGGCCAAGTTCCCGAAGCCCTGGGGCATCCACCAGATGCCCTCCCGATGCTAATCGGTGCAATGAAATGGTGGTGGTTCTGTGAGTGCCGAGGCCCGTTTTCCTGTTCACGTGTCCTACCGGGAGATTGGCTCCCGGAACCAGCGCATTCACGAGCGACGATTTCCCGGTTCCTGAAAGACCCACCGCAACGGTGTTTCTTCCCGCAAGCAGTTGCTCCAGATTCTGCAATCCCTCGCCCGTCACTGCGCTCGTTCGAACGAGGGGGTATCCGATTCCAGGATATGTCTCAATCACGCGTTCCACTTCTCCGGGAACACCGAGATCGATTTTCGTCAGGCACACGATGCCCTTCAGGTTGTGGTGCTCGCACCCGGCCAGCAAACGGTCCAGAAGGTCCGGACGGAAAGGGGGAGATTGCGGACTCACCACTGCGAGAACTTGGTCCACGTTGGCCGCGATTACCTGCTGGAGATGCGTTCGCGAAGGGGCTTCCCGCGAAAGGACTGACCGCCGTTCCAGTCGCTCGACTATGAGACCGATACCCGCGCCCGGCTCCACGCGCACATCGTCGCCGACAACCACAGGATCCACGAAGCCTACTTTGTGCACGGCCTGCACTCGCCTGCGGCGGGAACTGATGTCGGCTTCGGGGTATTCGAGGTTTTTACGCAGTTTGCTTGACAGGCTGCACAGGACTTCCGTCGCGTCTCTTTCGACGACGTAGAAGTTTCTGTGCTTCCGAATCACTGTGCCGACAAACGAGGCCTCACACATGGACGTCGCCACAATCGATTGCGCGAATATCACGCCGGCTCGTTGTACCGCTCAATCACCGCCCCCAGTTTCTGCAACCGCGTTTCGAGATGATCATACCCGCGGTCGATGTGATACACGCGAGATACCGTGGTTTCGCCTTTGGCAACCAGTCCCGCGAGCACCAACGATCCGCCCGCCCGAATGTCACTCGCCATCACGGGAGCACCGGTGAGTTCGGGAACACCTACCACCACCGCCTTGTCGCCCGCGATGGTGATGTTCGCGCCCATGCGGCGTAGTTCCGGTCCCTGAGTGAACCTGTTGTCGTACACCTGTTCCCAGATAAGGCTTGCCCCCTCCGCCGTTGCCATGGCCGCCATCATCGGTGCCTGCACGTCAGTGGGGAACGCGGGGTAGGGAAGTGTACGCACGTTGACAGATTTGAGGCGGTCGGGCCCTTGAACCCTGACACCGGTGTCCAGTCTTGTGACGATGGCGCCAGCTTCTTCCAGCTTTGTAAGCACGATCTCGAAGTGATCCGACCTTGCATTGGCCAGAAACACGTCACCCCGCGTCATGGCCGCCCCCACGGCGAACGTGGCTGCGTCAATGCGATCCGGAACAACCCGGTGCCGCGTCCCACGTAGAGCTTTGACACCAGTCACCCGCACGGTGTTCGTCCCGAGGCCCGTGATCTGAGCTCCCATTTTGACAAGGCACTCTCCAAAATCCACCACTTCGGGGTCGCATGCCGCGTTCTCGATGGTGGTCGTTCCTTCTGTCAGGCACGCCAGCAGGACTATGTTCTCAGTTCCGGTGGCCGCAGGGTAATCCAGCGTAACGAGCCTGCCGGAACGGTTTCGTGCTTCAACCTCCACGTATCCTTTGATTTCATTGACCACGCCGCCGAGCGCTTTGAACGCGCGAAGTTGGTCGCTTACGGGGCGGGAACCGATGGCGCAGCCGCCGGGCATCGAAACACGGCACCGCCCGAGACGCGCAACCAAGGCCCCCGACACGAGGAACGACGCGCGCATTTGCCTGACAAGGTCGTAGGGGGCGGTGTCGCCGATGACTCCTGTGGCGTCGAGCGAAAGGGTCCTTTTCTGAGGGTCGTACCCTCCCTTCACGCCGAGTGTTTCGAGAATGCGCAGCATCACCGTGACATCGCGCAGTTGGGGCACGTTTTCAAGTACCAGAGTGCCTTCGGTCGCCAGTATGGACGCTGCCATCATCGGGAGTATGGCGTTTTTCATGCCTTCGATTTCCACGGAGCCAGCCAGCCTCGTGCCACCTTGAATACGAAATGCGTCCATGCAGATTTCCTGGTTGTGAACGAGACCGTGCAGAGCGCTCGGCGCCGGTCCGTGGGAACTGAAATACGTTAATTCACGTGGTCACAGCGAAAGTCGCGCAGTCTACCCTTGAACATGCGGGCCTTATCGCGGTGACACGCCGTCCTTGATTTCTGTCATCTTTGCGATCGGCTCCGCGATGCTGAACACCAAAACGTGACGCGCGCCCGATTGCTGATTCACAAAGTCTGCAGCGCTTCCGGAAGTGTCTCAACGAATGCCCGTATCTCGTCGCGGACGCGCCGGTAGTGCGAGAGAGCTTCCGCATCATCGCGTGATCCCTCCGCAAGGGCGGGAGGATCGTCGAATACATTGCAGTTGATTTTCGGGTTTCCCGGGAACCTCGGGCAGTTGACGTGCGCTGCGTTGCTCAGTGTGATCACGAAGTCGAAGTCACGATTGGGTAATTCGCCGACCGTTTTCGACCTGTATGCGCTGATATCCACCCCCGCCTCAGCCATCACCCGTACGGCGCGACGACTGAGTCCCTGTTTTTCTATTCCAGCGGAGAACACTTCCATCTCGTGGCTCTTGAGTGTTTTTGCCCAGGCTTCCGCCATCTGACTGCGGCAGGCGTTTCCTGTTCCGAGAAACAAGACTCGAACCTGCCGTTCAATCTGCGCGGGGGACTTCTGCGCTTTCCGTTCATCGCCGGATGCGTGGGTCAGTTTCGCGACATCCTCGACGATAACGGGGTGCTCGGCCATCTCCGTCCGCAAAACCTGTTGCAGCGATCGCTCCAGCAAGTTCTTCGGCTCCGCCAGACGGTAGAACATCCACGTCCCGTCCCTCCGCACTTCGACCAGCCGCGCCGAACGTAACACCGAAAGATGACGGGATATCTTGAAATCTGCCTCACCAAGGGCTTCCGCAAGATCGCCGACACACGTCTCGCCCCGCACCGCGAGGAGGATCGCGACGCGAAGGCGGATAGGATCCGCGAGAGCCTTGAAGACTCGCGCCTCTTCTTTCATGGGAGTTTCCGAACGCGAACGTCTGCCGCGACCATCCTTTTTCCGAAAAGTAAAGATAGCGGTTACCGGTCAACGTTCATCGCCCGGGCCTCAAGAACAACCCAAGAAGCGATCAGGCGGCGTCGTGACCTGATACGTCTGCGGCAACGAGCACCGCCGAGGGTTCCACGCGCTATTCTGAAAAAAACGTCTACAAAAAAACGCCGCCCCCGATCGGTCGGGACGGCGCAAAAAAATGGTGGGCGATACTGGATTTGAACCAGTGACCTCTTGCATGTCAAGCAAGCGCTCTAACCAACTGAGCTAACCGCCCCTCGTATTTTATGGTACGCCGTGCCGCGAACTCGGTCAAGGTGTGGCATCTGAGGGCCACTGAAGCGTAACTTTCTAACCGCGGGTGCGGAAAGCCCAAGCCCACCTCGTGAAACTCCTGGAGCGTTTGGTCAATGTTATTCCGGTATGCCCGATGAGGGATTCGCGGCGCACGTTACGTTCGGGAATTGTCCTACCGTGGACTATCGTTCTCGGGTTTCTTGCAGTGGCAATGTGCCTCGCGACCGGCATCCGCGCGACCGACAACGGGAGGGAGGGCACTCGACCGGACGCCACGAATTCGGTATCTGCCCAGCGGCTGAGCCGGGTGCCTCTGCAGTCCGATTCGCGGTCTGACAGCTTCCGTGTGAGGTTCCGAACAGAGTTCGCGAAATCTCTAAAAAACTCGGGATTTGCCGGCGATGTCAAACCCCGGAATCGTGGCGCTACCGGTGACGTACTGGTCTGGGACGTTCGCGTGCCTGTTGGTTACTCAGTTCTGCGTGCAACCGCCGAAGTGATTTCTGTTGTCCATTCCTTTGGCGGAAACGTGTACCGGGCCGAGCATGAGTACGCCGATCCGTTGAAAGTGAAGCTCGCGGTTGGTGCCGCGCATGCGGTGACGGATTCTATTCTTCTTGCCACCGACCGTTCAATTGCCTCGCGCGGGTTGCTGGCGATAGTGATAGATGACATGGGGTACCGGAGCATGGCGGAATCTGGCAGATTCGCTGATCTCCCTTTCCCTGTCAATCTTGCGTTTCTTCCCGCCGGGGAGAATACCCTTGAGCTGGCGAAACGCGCCCGCGCGACTCGAAAGACAATCCTGCTTCATCTTCCGATGGAGCCGGAAAATGGCAACGAGCCGCTGGAGCCGAACACCATAATGACCGCCATGAGTGATGAGGAAATTCGGGAGTTGACACGCCGGCACCTGGAATCGATTCCCGGGTTAGCGGGTGTGAACAACCACATGGGTTCTCGCGCGACGAGAGACGAACGGGTGATGCGTGCGGTGCTTGCCGAGGTCAGGGATCGGAACCTCTTCTTTCTCGATTCCTACACGAGTCCGGGTAGCACTGCGGCGGCAACGGCGCGGTCGCTCGGAATACCCACCCTCGAACGGGACCTTTTCCTTGACAATTCGTCCGACATTCAAACCATTCAAAGGGAACTGTGGGCGGCGGCGGATAAGGCTTCGAGGTCCGGCCGCGCCGTGGCGATAGGTCACGATCGCCCCGAAACGTACGAGGCGTTGCGTGTGACGATTCCGGCAATTCAGAGGTCAGGGGTTCGCGTGTGTTTTCTGTGGGACTTGCTCCGTTGAAGCGTGTCCTTGCGGCGATTGCAGTTGCCTGTTCAACCGGTGTGCTCGGCTGTGCGGCGTTCGCGCCTCGCCCGGCTCACGTAACCGCGGAACACCTCGACCCGTTACAGGCCTTTACGGTGCTCAAAGAGTCACCACGCACGTACAAGGTCCGAGTCGGGAGTCTTCGCAGGTATCGCGTGTCCGCACCATTTGTTGGGCAAGAGCCCGTTCAGGTCTACGACCTGCCGGCGGAACTTGGGGAACTGTGGGACGAGGCGACGTCAGAGGCGCTGTATGGAAATCCGCACCGTAGCGCGCAGATGCTTGAAGCGATTGTAAATGCGGAACCTGCGTGCGCGGAATGCAGGCATGAGTATGCCCGTGTTCTGATAAACCTGGCGAACAAAGAAAAACTCACAAAGGAACGCGCACACGAGCTGCGGTATCGCGCACTGGACGAAATGACGATCGCCGGTGTTCTCGATCGCGAGTGCCCCTCAGGGGCGGGCGCGTTTTACCCTCCGACTTCCGCCGGACGAACTGATATCCCCCTTCTGCCTCGCACAAGACAGGCAGGGGAGTTGTTCGCCGCGGGAAATGATGCGTTCAACAGCGGCGAGTTCACGCAAGCGCGTTCGCTTTACGGGGTCGTTGTGCAGCGCGAACCGACATTCGGACGTGGCTACGTCGGATTGGGGGATGTTTTCGTGGAACTGGGCGCCTATCAGGAGGCCGCCGAGTATTTCACCCGGGCACTGAGCGTGGACAGCACGGATTTCTTAGCGTGGCGCTCACTTGCCGAGTGCGCATTTGCGTCAGGAAATGCGGAACTTGCGAAAGAGGCTGCCGTAAGGGCAGTGGTAAACAATTACCACGATACCGAATCCTGGAGGCTGCTGGGGAACATTGGCAACGCAAGCGGCTTCTCTGTTCACAGGAGGCGTATCCCCAAACGAGTCGAAATCAACGAAATTGCTGGCCGTTCCGTGGAGATCGTGCTGGATTCCCTCGCAGAGCCCTCTTCGCGCGCAGCGTGGTTCGCATATGCGGCAGTCCGCTCCGTCTGGCGATACGAAGGTCGTTTTGCGGGGCGATTCCCGAGAGCACGAAATTACTTTCCGACGTACGACGAGGAAGTGGAAGCACTCGCCAGCCTGATTTCCGTGTGGCGCGCAACAATTGCAGACTCGGCCGCGGCAGATGTGCAAGCGGATGCGGACCTGGAGGCATTGTCCAGAATAGCAGAAGAAGGTTATTTGAACGAGTATGTTCTTTTCGAGGAACTGTGCGCTGACAACCCGAACACCGTTCGCTCATTCTCACCGGCGCTGTTGCTCAGGATTCGGGAATACATTTCGCGATACGTGATAGGTGGGCTCTCGGCATGACCGCTAGGAGAAGGATATGAACGGAATGCCGCCGCGCGCAGTGTTTTCAGCGCTTGCCATGGCCGTTGTTCTCATTTTCGCCGTGCGCGCGCCGACTGCACCGTTGAGAAGCCCTGAGGAATCTCTGCGGCGAATTGACGAGACCCTCAGGCGCCCAGCGAGGTCCCCATTCCAGCGGGAACGCAATGTTCAGACGGCGCGGGACATGATTGCCCGTTTCAGGACGGAATACCCGGGGCAGGAATACCGGGGAGCCGCGCTTCTGTACTCCGCGAGATGTGCTGCGATGCTGGAGGACTTTGCTTTGGCGGGCACTCTGGCAGACAGCGCCATTGCTATGCCTCTCACAGACTCGCGCCGAATGGAAGCCGAATTCATCCTTGGAATGGCTTCGATCCGGATGGGAGAGACGGCCCGCGGGGCGGATGTGCTCAAAGAACTGCTCGCGCGTGGTGTACGGCATGAAATAGTGCCCGAGGCGCGCATCCTCCTCGCGCAAACGCTGGCAGAAAGTGGTGATGGCGCCTCCGCTACCGCATTGCTGGATTCCGTGATTCGCGAGGGTCGCCCGGACTGGGCCGTGGAGAGGGCGAGACTGCTTCGGCCCGGCTACCGGCGAATCGGTCAGCCGGCGACTGACTTCGCGGCTCGCGCGCTGGATGGATCGAACATCCGTTTATCCGATTACGCTGGCAGGGTGGTTCTGCTCGATTTCTGGGCCACGTGGTGCGGACCGTGCAGAACCACGATTCCGGAGATCGCACAATTGTACGAACGCTATCACGCCCAGGGATTTGACGTGATCGGGATCAGCCTTGACACGAACGAGGAAGCGCTGAGGTCTTTTGTTGCGACGTACCGCATGCCGTGGCAACAGGTGTTCGAAGGGAAAGGCTCGCAATCAGAGATTGGCAGGACGTACGGTGTCAACGTAATTCCCGCGCTCTTTGTGATAGACCGGGGAGGGAGAATTCGCGGTAACGAATTGCGCGGAAGACCTCTGGAAGAAATGATCCAGCGTCTTCTCCGGGAGTAGAAAGCCGGGGAATTCGAGGAGTCAACCCGTGACAGGACTGCTGCTCGAAGGAATTGTCGCGTCTGGCAAGACGAGCGTGATCAGAGCAATCCAGGCGTTGCCCGCATGGCAGAGACGGTCATCGAAGCTCCTTTTGAGCGAGTTCTTTACCGAACGTGCGAACGAACATCTTCGCAACCGGGATGCAGATGCATACCGCGCGCTGATGCACAGGAATCTTCGGATCCTCGATGCGGCGCGGCAGATCGAAATGGCAAGTCCGTTGCTTTCGGAAGAAAGCGGACGCGAGCTGTGTTACCTCCTGGAACGGTTCCATTTCACCAACGCCATTTCCTATGCTGACGGCCTTTTTGAGACGTACCGGGATATCGATCTCACGCTCGCGAGGCTGAATTGCCGCGTCGTCGTTCTGATGGTTGAGGAATCCATGGTTTCCTCGCGAATAGCGGAAGCGTTTCGACAGCGGGGGCAGGCATGGCAGGCCTACCAGAAACGTCTTGAGGAAAAAGTGGGCGACCTCGGCACGCATTATGTGGGTGTTCAACGTGCCTTTGTCAGCGGCTTGAATTGGACAAGCATGGAACACAGAACGATCGACGCCACCGACAAAGACTGGCGGCGGTGCGCCGAGGAGATCCTCGAATTCTGGCGCATTTGACCAACCCTGAGACCAACCTGCTTCACCCCGATGTGTGCAGCGAGATTGAATGAGGCGCACGTGTTCGATTACCATCATCATTCCGAATTTTCAGTCGACTGCACCGCTTCCATGGCAGATATCTGCCGGGTGGCGGTGGAACGCGGCGTATCCGAGATCGCGTTCACCGAGCACATGGATTTTATCCCGGAAGAGAAAAACACGGGATACTTTCGATACGATGCATACATGGAGTCTATTCGCAGATGTCGTGAACAATTCCGTGACGAACTGGCAATCGTGGCGGGGATCGAGGTGGACTATTGCCCCGATTTTGAGAACGAAACAGCGAAATGGGTTGAGGAGAGAGAGTTTGATTTCGTGATCGGCTCGGTGCACTACCTTCGGGGAAAGGGCAACATCTCAGAACCGCGAGCGCTCGACTTTTTCCGTGGAAAGACAGAACGTGAGGCGTACGGTGAATACTGGGACGTGGTACTCCGTTGTGCGCGCTTTGGAATCTGGGATACACTCGGGCACATTGATGTGGTGAAACGGTACGGCACTCAGGTTTTCGGGCCATTCGACGAAACACGACACGCCGAGGCGCTGGGCGAGATTCTGTCAACGCTGGTCACGAAGCGGATTGCGCTTGAGATCAATACGTCCGGACTTCGGCAACCCTCGGCCGAGTGTTACCCGTCTGCCGCGCTGTTGCGAAGGTACAGAGAACTCGGCGGCGAGCGCATCACCGTGGGTTCGGATTCCCATTCGGTGGAGCATACAGGAGCCGGGGTCCTTTTTGGTCTGCGCATGGCGAGGGAAACGGGTTTTGCGCACGTGGAGCGCTTTTGCCGACGGAAAAGAAGCGCGGTGCCAATCAGTCTCGAGTTCGAACCGGGGAATGAACGGCTCTTGCAACAATGGCCGCTCTGAGCCATCTTTGTGTGTGTTCCTCGTTGGTTTCTGGCCGCGCGGCCGGTATGCTTGCGCGATGGACAAGATCGGGCAAGGCAGCGGCTAGTTCGGTGTTGCGTGCAGGAAAACCCGGACAATGCGCGGGCTTACACGAAGGCGGGAGGAGTAAATGGCGACAGATCTCAATGCGATCTCTCGGGTAATCCGTTCGAAGAATCGCTTCGTAGTTTCTGCCCATATGCATTTCGACGGCGATGCAGGAGCCTCGCAGCTTGCAATGGCGCGACTCCTGCGCATGGCAGGCAAGGAAGCGATAGTTGTCAATGATGAAGAGACGCCGATTCAATTTCGATTTCTGCCTGAAATCGAAACGATACTGACGGCGGTCCCTGCGGACTACGCGCCTGACGCAGTTGTGATTATCGATACCCCCGTTCGGGAGAACATCAACTGCGGGGACATCCGGCGGCGTTTTCAGAAACCGGTGGTTCCCGCGGAAGAGGCCGGCACAATCGGGAAATCGGCGTGGAAAGACGTGGTCACGATCTATCTCGATCACCACGAGAGAAGTGACCCTCTCGGGGAGTACGCGTATGTTGACCCGACAGCGTCCGCCGCCGCAGTGATTGTTGCGCGCCTCCTGAAGGCCCTCAAGGTGCCGGCAGATTCCACTCTGGGGACGATGATCGTGTGCGGAATCATGTCGGATACAGGGCGCTTCAGTTTCGCGAACACGACTCCTGAGGCCCTTCGTATCGTGGCGGACATGATAGACGCAGGGGCCAGCGTCAACCAGGTTGCAACGGAGCTGTACTACAAGAACTCGTTCGACAGCGTGCGCGTTACCGGACAGGCGCTTTCCACAATGGAGTTGTCCGCGAGCGGCAAAGTCTGTTCCATGCTGATCTACGAGGAACCGGTGAATGCTCAGGGGCAGGCCATTGAGGTGGAGGATCTGCCGAACTGGCCGGTGACCATCAGAGGGGTCGAAATCGGGATGTTCCTTCGGCCAGGAGCCGACGGAACCGTTCGTGTCAGCATTCGGTCAGCCGGCGATGCCGACGTAAACAAGTTCGCTTCTCAGTTTGGCGGCGGAGGACACAAGAAGGCCGCAGGCTGCAAAATGAAGATCCCCATCGAGGAAGCGCGCCGCGCCCTTGTCGCAGCGGCGGAGAAATTCCTGTTGGAAAAGTGAATGAGAATCCGCTTGTGATGGGCAAACCGGAGAAGGGCTCGCGCAGACGCGCACCTTCTCCTTTTTTCTTTGAGGAGTCTACGTGATGGAACGGGTTCGGCTGGGCCTCATTGGAGCGGGCGGAATGGCAAACGCGGTTCATTATCCGAGCCTTGCAGATATGCCAGACGTGGAGATGACTGCGTTGTGTGACCTGGACGAGGAGCGGCTGCGCAAAACCGCGGACCGGTTCGGCGTCGCGGCGCGCTATACGAATTACCGTTCCATGCTGGACAATGAACAGGTGGACGCCGTCTACATTCTGATGCCACCGCACCAGCTATTTGAACCGGTGATGGATGCGATCGAGCGGGGCAAGCACGTGTTCATCGAAAAGCCGCCAGCAGTAACCTCCGATCAGTGCCTTCAGATGGCGACCGCGGCGAAGAACAGAGGAGTCCATACCATGGTCGCATTCAACCGCCGGTTCATCCCTGTCATGCAGAAGGCCAGGGAGATGGTTACGGCGAAGGGCGATGTGATCCAGGTCGTATCGACGTTCTACAAGGACTACCGGGGGCAACCCCCGTACTACCGGGGTGCAGTGGACATCCTGACAAGCGACATGATCCATGCCGTCGACATGTTGCGGTGGATGGCGGGCGCCGAATTAGTGGATCTTGTGAGTGACGTGCAGTCAAGGAACGCAAGTTACGCGAACATGTTCAACGCGCTGGTGCGTTTTGAAAACGGCTGTGTCGGAGCACTGCTCGGGAACTGGAACGTGGGCGGGCGCAGGCATGTGTTCGAGATGCATGCGGACGGAATAAGCGCGTACTGCAACCCTGACGCTGCAGTGGAGATTCTGGCGGACAACGGTCAGCCGGTGGTGTTTTCATCAAAGGAAGTGGCCGGCAGCGAGGAGAACCGGGTGTACTATGGTTTTGCCGCGGAGAATCGGCACTTTATCGATAGCCTGAAAGCGGATCGAGAACCAGAAACGAGTTTCGGTGACGCCCACAAGACGATGCTGCTGGTCGATCTGATCTACCGGAATGCGTGGAACTGAGGAACGCTGGACACTTTTCGAGCGGAAAAAAGGGG
The DNA here is from genome assembly GCA_029547385.1 of Candidatus Latescibacterota bacterium. Taxonomy (GTDB): domain Bacteria; phylum Latescibacterota; class MWCZ01; order MWCZ01; family MWCZ01; genus MWCZ01. The sequence goes on along the minus strand of JAKPPK010000094.1, from coordinate 2,333 downwards.
CAGGCCTTGATAAGGCCTGCCCCTTTGCATTTCGACGTCTTGTGGTCTTGACGACTACTTCTTCGCGTACACCTTCGCCATCTCCTCCAGGGAGATCACTTTGGTGAAATTGCTGGCCTTTCCCGCGGTGCGGAAGGCGATCATCCTTGTTTCGACGACGTGCGACATGGCTTCCATCGCCGGCCTGAGGTAATCACGGATGTCGAACTTCTCCGGCGTTTCAACGAAGACTTTGCGGATGGTAGCAGTGGCCGCGAGACGAAGGTCGGTGTCGATGTTGATCTTTCGGACACCGAAATCGATTGAGCGGACGATGTCCTCCAACGGGACACCCATCGCGCCGGGCATTTTTCCGCCGTACTTGTTGATTTCCGCAACGAGCTCGGGGGGAACGCTCGAAGAACCGTGGCTGACGATCGCGAGACCGGGCATCTTCTTGTTGACTGCCTGAACGATGTCGTAAGCCAGCACCGGTTTTGCCTTGAATTTGAACGCGCCGTGGCTGGTTCCGAACGCAAGAGCCAGGGCGTCTACACCTGTTTTGTGGGCGAACTCCACCGCCTGGTCCGGATCAGCCAGCTTTACCCTGTCAGCTCCGTGCCCGTCTTCGATACCGCCAAGGGTGCCGATTTCCCCTTCTACGGTGATCCCACGCTTGTGTCCTTCGGCTACCACCCGGGACGTCACGTCGACATTGTACTCGAATGTGGACGGCGTCTTCCCGTCCTCCATGAGCGATCCGTCCATCATCACTGATGTCCAGCCATCGTCCATGGATTGTTTGCACGTCTCGAAGTTGTTGCCGTGATCAAGATGGAGCGCGACGGGGACTTTCGGGTAAAGCTTCATCGCGGCCTGAACGAGCCCGTAAATCATTACCGGACCGGCGTATTTGCGTGCTCCGCGGCTGGCCTGAAGGATAACCGGCGACTCAGTCCTGTCGGCGGCGCTCATGATGGCGAGGGTCTGTTCCATGTTGTTGATGTTGAAGGCGCCGACACCGTAGTTCTTGGCGATAGCGTCATCCAGAATCTGCTTCATGGTGAGAAGGGGCATAAGAGAAATCCTCCAGCGGGAAACGAACGGGAACCGGCGGAACGCCGGGATGAAAAGCAGCCGCAGGTCGGCGCAAAAGACATTGTAAAAAGATGACATCACGGGGAGAGTGGGTCAAGCTTCGCGTTCCGGCGCCTGGGCCGGAAACCGGCGGCCGGGGTGTACAACTCCGAAGGAGGGGGCGCAGACCGGCTTCAGGATGCATCGTATATTTGATAGTCCGCTGGTGGTGTGTCCACGGACATGTGAGGAAGTGCGATGTATCCAGAGCTGTTCAAAATTGGACCCGTCACGGTATACAGCTACGGCGCGATGCTTGCATGTGCGTTCATTGTCGGGGCGTGGCTATTCCGGCGCGAACTGCGGAGATGGAATCTACCGGAGGATCTGGCTGACAGGGTGGCGTTGGCGGCGATGTTCGGCGGAATCATTGGTGCGAAGCTGTATTTCATCGCGCTGGAAGCGCCGGATGAATTCGCCGCGGAGCCTCTCAATACCCTGTTTTCCGGCGCGGGTCTTACGTTTTACGGCGGGCTGGCGGGTGCGGTTCTTTTCATCTGGTTCGTGGTGCGAAGGGCGAAGGTGTCATTCCTCCATGTGGCGGATTTGCTGGGACCCATACTGGTGCTCGGATACGCATTCGGCCGTGCGGGTTGTTTTCTTTCAGGCGACGGGGACTATGGACCGCCAACGAACCTGCCCTGGGGAATGAGTTTTCCGAACGGGACCGTGCCGACGGTGCTGATGGTCCATCCCACGCCGTTGTATGAGATCGGGCTTTGTCTTGTGGGATTCGGGTGCCTCTGGTTCGTGTTGCGCCACAAGACACTGGCGCCGGGGGTGATGGTGGCAGCGACCTTTCTCGTAGCGGGGGTGGAGCGTCTCATTACCGAGTTCTGGCGGTTCGATTCCGGGGTATACGCGATGTACGCGTATGCACACGGTGGAACTTCGCTGGCGGAATCGCAACGCGTTGCCTTCGAAATTGCCAGGAAAGCGCATTTCGCGTATGCCGGGTTGAGTCTTGCGCAAGTTCTTAGCGTTGCACTTGTCATCGCGGGCGTGGTCATCTTGTTTGTTCAACGAAGGAAGCCCGCAAGAGGAATTCCAGGAGCGGTTGGCAGGAAGTCGTAAACTTTTTTGCAGGGGAATCGATGCGTCCTCATGTACTGGTTCTGCGGGCGGCGGGCTCAAACTGCGATGTGGAGACCGCTCATGCGTTTTCCGTTGCCGGAGGCGAGGCTGAGCGGATACACGTCAACCGTGTTGCCGAAAAG
>JAKPPK010000077.1 GCA_029547385.1 Candidatus Latescibacterota bacterium | reverse complement strand
CATATCTTCCCGGCAGTGATGCGCTTGACTTCGGCCAGGTCCACGCGCGCCTGCGGGTCTATGGAATGGAGAGCATGGGGATTCGCTTCAACCAGTTGGTCCAGTATCGGCATGATATTGCCGTCGGTGTGCTTGATCACGAACAGGCCGTTTTCCCTGTGTGACGCGATGATTTCGGTGAGATACGGCGTGACGAACTCGCGGAACATTCCGGGACTCAGAAACGGGCCGTCGTTGAAACAGTAATCGGCACACATTGTCACGGCTTCGGCTCCAGCCTCGCGGAACCGTCGCCCCGCTTCTTTCGCGCCTTCCGCGCCTCGTCGCATCTGGGCGTGCATCTCATCAGGCCGTTCCCGCAGTGCTGCGGCGACTTCCACCATGTCGTGCCCGTTCGGAATCGCCATCGTGCCGTCCGCTTCGCCGCAGAGCAGATAGGTTTTGTCAAGGCCCCATTTCTTGAAAATCCGGATTGCTTCTATGTAGTCCGAGCGGAGTATGGAATAGTCGTACTCCTCCGCGATCATCACATGAAGCTCAGCATGTTCGTGCAGGTAACGATCCTGCTCTTTTGGCGTCATACTCCGGATGTTTTCGGTCCAGTCCCGTCCGAACTTCTCCGGTCCGAGAAAATACACGAGCTCGAACGTCGGCACGATGTCATCCGGACGCCGACACTCCAAAGCCGCTACGGCGCGCTCCTTAGGGGTCATGATGGTGTTTCTCCTTGTTGCTGGTGCGACACGACCTTGGTGCCCGTGTCCTCGGGACTATCAGAGTTTTCCGTTACCTTGTGTACACAAGGTACGGATGCTCGCCGTCGGACGAAACGCACGACAAGGAGGAAGGCGTGAGTCGAAAGGTTGTATTGCCCACCTGGTATTACCGTCAGTATCCCTCAGATTTTGGGCGCGGCGAGGAAGCGACTCTCGGCATACTGGGATGGGCAAGGCGGGATTGCACGGTGCCGCTTGATGAAATGGCGCTTGTTCTGATGCACTTCTGGAACGTGGGTTTTCCTGGGGGACCGGAATGGAGCGAAAACTCTCCGCACGTGCTGGTAAGGCAAGCTCAGGAGTACGTGGGGCGGTGCGTTGCGCAATTCACGCGCAGTATGCCCCCCATACTCAAAGCGGCCCGTGAGTCGGGTATGACGATCGTGCATGTTGCCTCGGGGGAGGACTATGCAAAGCGTTATCCGCATTATCAACGAACGTGCGCGGAAGTGAATCTGGAGGCCCCTCAAAAGCAGCCCGGCGCCATCCGCCCTCAAACGACCGATATTCCGACAAATGTTGAGCGGTATGGACCGGGGTGGGCTGATTTCAAAGATGCGCCGTATGATTTCCCCTCGATCGTAAGGCCGGAAGGGGAAAACGAACTGCTTTGCGTGCACACCCACCAGCTCAACAGTGTCCTGCGAAATCGTGGCATATGGCATCTTACTTACTGCGGATTTGCCATAAACTGGTGCCTCTGGCACAGCCCGTGCGGTATGGTCGATATGTCACGCCTCGGGTATACGTGCGGGTGCATCCGACAGGGGGTTGTCGCCGTGGAAAACAAAGAATCGGTGCGCACGAGAGGAAATCATGACTATGCGATGTGGAAAACGGCTCACATGTTTGGCTTCGTGATTGACGACGACGACTTCATCCGTGGTGTTCAGAATACGAGAGAGGGGTAGAAGTCTTCCACCCCTCTCCTGGCATCAGTGTCTGCGGTCTGCGATGGATCAGACGATCCCCTGGTCCAACATCGCTCTTCCCACTTTCATAAACCCGCCAATGTTCGCGCCGTTCACGTAGTTTCCGGGCGTACCGAACTGCTCCGCGGTCGTCGCGCAGGTTCTGTGAATGCTTTTCATGATCCCACGCAGCCGATTATCGCCTTCTTCGCGGGTCCACGGCAGTCGCATGCTGTTCTGAGACATCTCAAGTCCCGAAACCGCAACTCCGCCCGCGTTCGCGGCTTTGCCGGGGGCGTAGAGAATCCCGGCATCAAGGAAGACACGAACGCCCTCCAGAGTGGTCGGCATGTTGGCCCCCTCTGCGACGCAAATGACGCCGTTGCGCACCATGTTTTCCGCGTCTCGTTCGTTGATCTCATTCTGGGTCGCGCTGGGGAATGCAACGTCTGCCTTGTGATTCCAAAGGGGATTGTACCCGAGATTCGGATCCACGGGAGTGTACACGACGCCGGGGAACGCGTCTGCGTACTCCTTGATTCTTCCGCGCCGTTCATTCTTCAGTTCCATTATGAACTTGAGCTTTTTCGCGTCAATCCCTGCCTCGTCGTACACGTACCCCGAGGAATCTGACATGGTGACCACTTTACCACCGAGGTCATTTACCTTTTCCACCGTGTACTGCGCAACATTGCCGCTTCCGGAAACAAGTACCGTCTTGCCTTCCAGTTTCTCTCCTCTCGTCGCCAGCATTTCGGCCGCGAAATACGTGGCACCGTACCCGGTTGCTTCCGGACGAATGAGGGCGCCTCCCCACGCAGGTCCTTTGCCCGTGAGAACGCCGGTGAACTGGTTCGCCAGCTTCTTGTACTGACCGAAAAGGAAGCCGATTTCCCTGCCGCCTACACCTATGTCGCCCGCCGGAACGTCCGTGTCGTGACCAATATGCCGGAACAGCTCATTCATGAAGTTCTGGCAGAACCGCATCACTTCTCCGTCGCTTTTCCCTTTTGGATCGAAATCGGAACCACCCTTCGCGCCGCCCATGGGCAAGGTGGTCAGGCTGTTCTTGAACACCTGCTCAAAGGCGAGGAATTTCAGCACGCCAAGCGTTACTGAAGGGTGGAACCGCAATCCGCCCTTGTAGGGCCCGATCGCGCTGTTCATCTGAATCCTGAAGCCCCGGTTGATCTGGATCTCGCCTTTGTCATCAACCCAGGGAACCCTGAACATGATCACGCGTTCCGGCTCGACCATGCGTTCGAATACTTTGGCCTTGCGGAACTCCGGGAACTTGTCGTAGACGAGTGCGACCGATTCTGCGACTTCGGTTACGGCTTGATGGAATTCCTTCTCCGTGGGGTTTTTCGCTATGACCTGAGCCATGATTTCGTCTACGAAACTCGCCATCTTTTAGTCTCCCGGGGTTCGTTGTTGAAGTGTTATTGACAAAGCAAGAATAAATATCCGGATTCGCCCAGTTTTGCCGCAAGGGTCTGCCAACGGTGCTTCTGGCTATTAATGGCACGAAAATGGAGTGGCGGAACCGTAGTGTCGCGAATCGGTCAGGCGGAATGAGAACGAATATCGAGGGGAATCAATCAACGGGACGGAAAGACGGCCGGCATCACATAAGGACCTTCCGGGATGATTGCCATGCTTGCTCCGGAACCATGTCGCTCCAGAGCCCGCGCAATCCCTTCCTCCACGGATGCAATTGGCGTGACGAACAACTTCGCCAGAATATCAGCAGGTATTCCAGTCGAGAAATAAAGCACCTGTGCTGTTTCCAGCGCGCGGCACATCATCTGGAACTGCCACTGATCCGGCACGAAGAATCCGGGGTCCTTCAATCGGTCGCGGAACTCCTTCACGGAGGGAGTCCCAAGCATGAGTTCCGTGAAATCCGGAGATCCGATTCCTTCATCGCAGGATGAAGCCACGATCAGCGTCCCGCCTTTCTTGAGTATTGGCAGAGCAGCAGTCATGGCCTTCACGGATTGGTAAAACGTCAGATCCAGCGGGTATCCCGCCGAGGTGGTGATGACGGCGTCCACAGGTTCAGGAATCTGCGCAGTGGTGTTCCTGGCCGCGGCAGCGCACCCGGCAGCGTGCGCAGATTCGGGGTCGCCCGAATACACTCCGGTGATTCTGCGTTGTTCATTGAGCGTCACCGAAACAGTGAAATCCAGTCCTGCCCGGCGCGCGATTTCGGTTGCTTCCTCGTGGAACGGATTCCCGGCGAGACACCCTTCGCGGACATTCGGGTGCGAGAGTATTTCCGGGCCATGCAGAACACGCATTGTATCGACCCCCGCCAACCCGGGGCAAACAGCCTTTCTCCCGCCGCTGAATCCCGCCATGAAATGTGGCTCTATGAGCGATACGGCGATGCGGACATCGGCTTCAACAAACTCCCGGTTCACCCAGATCGGTGTCCCCCTCGACGTCTTACCCAGGTATGCCAGCGTCGACCTGTTGCGCGCGACGTGGCTGGTTACTCTGCAACGGCGCGGAACATCGGCACCGAGGATTTCGGCAATCTCCTGTTCAGTACTGGCTCGGTGCAGGCCTGTCCCGACAATTACGGCAATATGTTCGTCCGCGATGCCCGCGGTGTTCAGCACATTCAGAACCTGCGGCACGATGAGGGAATTGGGAACGGGGCGCGTGATGTCGCTGACGGTGATTGATGCGGTGGCGGCGCCGTTGCGGTGGGAAATTCTGCTCCGCGCAATCTCCGCGAGTGGTCTGCTGTCAATCGGGTGGTGCAGCGATGCGTTGACGACTGCTTCTTCGTCCGCCAGCGCTGCCGCTGCGTTTGCGCGCAGCACTCTGCAGGAAACCTGAGCCGGAATCTCAACGCGAAGACCCCGGCGCCCGTACTTCAGTTCGACAATCACTTCAGCATCTTTTTGAGCGCATTCGACATGGCCTGAATATGAGCGGGACCAGTCCCGCAACACCCTCCCATCACTTTCACGCCTGATGCGATGAGGTCGGGCACTATGGCGCCGAATGTCTCCGGCGGCTCTTTGAATACCGTTACTCCATCTTCTAGTTCGGGGAGGCCTGCATTCGGCTCCGCGATTATCGGCAGCGAGGTTGCCGCACTCATTTCTGAACAAAGAGCCGCATATTGCACAGGCAGAAGGCCCCCGCAGTTGGCTCCGACGGCATCAGGGCCTGTTTCCGCCAGTCGGCTGGCTGCCTGAGCCGGCGATACTCCCATCAGCGTGCGAAACCCACGGGGGTTCACGTCGAAGGTCATCGTCACGAGGACAGGAATTCCCGCCGCGAGGCTCCTCGCCGCATTGACTGCGCAGACAGCTTCGGTGACGTCCATCATCGTTTCGATGATTATCCCGTCCGCACCGGCCTCGAGCAACACGGCAATCTGTCTGCGAAACACGTCAGTCATCTGCGACTCGGTCAAATCACCGTACGGTTCCACAAACTGCCCCGTGGGACCAACGTCCGCGAGTACCCAGGCTCTTCCCCGGACAGCCTCCCGCGCGATCTCCACAAGGCGGCGGTTCAGCTCATCTGCCCGGTCGCCGAGCCCCGCCTTGGCCAGTTTTGCGCTGTTGCCGCCGAACGTATCGGTGATGACTGCCTGCGCTCCGGCATCAACATACGCGCGGTGCACCTCGGCGAGGACATCAGGATGTTCAACTCCCCACCGCTCGTTATTGCCTTTCGCTCCGCGTGCGGTGAGTTGTGTGCCCATCGCCCCGTCGAGGAGCAAGATACCTTCTCTGACATGTTCTCGAAGTGTCATGATTCATTCCCACCCCGCGAAAGGCCCTCGGCACGTTCATATCTCTCCAGAAGAGCCCTCGCGTGTCGCCGAAGTTTCTCGCCGCATTGCGGATCGTCGAACGCGAAATCCACGAATGCTTTGAAGTAAGATTCAGGGTTCCCGATGTCGTAGCGCGTTTCATTTGGCCGAAGGGGTACGCAGTACACCGGCTTGCCTTCGCGCACAAGCCGTCGAATCGCATCCGTGAGCTGGATTTCCCCTCCGTGGCCAGGCAATGTGGCGTCCAATGCGTCGAATATCTGGCCTCCAAAGACGTACCGTGCGGCAACCGCATAGCGGCTTGGCGCCTGATCCGGTGTTGGTTTTTCCACGATGTCCGTTATCCGGAAAGGCTGGCTCAGGTCGGCGCCTTCCTCCGGCCTGACAACACCGTATCGGCGAGTTGCATCATGCTCGACCAACCACACCGCGATGGTGGCCACCGCATCATTGCTCACGTGCGTCTGGGTCATGCGCGAAATCAGGTCCGGTTTGCCGTCCGTGTGGATGATCGTATCGCCCAGCGCAACCACAAACGGATCATCATTCACAAACGCCCGCGCGTGTCGGACGGCGTCGCCGAGGCCGGCCGGTTTCTTTGCACCCGGGGGAATCATCTGGCGCGTGTAGAATATCTGGGCTCCTTCGGGCCGCAGATCCACTTCTCGAAGAAGATCATCATCTTCCGTGCTGAGCAAGCGCTCAACGAGCATCGGGTCGTTGTCAAAATGGTTCTCTATCGAGTGCTTGTTGCTGCCGGTGATAAGCAACAAGTAGCGCAACCCCTGTTCGACCATCTCCTCGACAACGTATTGCACAACCGGCTTTCTTCCCACGGGAAGCATTTCCTTCGGTTGCGACTTTGTAGCGGGAAGTAACCGCGTTCCAAGGCCGGCAACCGGTATCACTACCTTGTTGATTTTCATGACGACACCCTTTTTGTCACGCGTTCGCTACAGTGTACCTACACCTGGGAAAAAGGAGCCCAGGAAAGAAGACAAAAGCGATTTTCAGTAATGGAACCAGCGCATGGGTGCCCCACCGTTTCTCACCGGGGAACGGTCGGGACCATACCCAACGCGCGCGTAACTGCCAGTGCATGTTTCCCACCCCTTGGCTCCGTTTTGCGGAGACCACACCTGTCCGCGCTGCACAAAGCTCTCGCAAATCTGCCGATTCGCAGTTGGGCCTACCCCGTCTCCACGCCGGTGAAACGGCGCACTACGCAGTTCACCTTCCCGAACACGGGCGAAACCCCGTGGCTCTCCGGAACCTGCTGAGAAGGCTCCGGGTCGGAGGTCGCAGGAACGCGGACGAGTACGAGGCGCGAGTCGATTGCCGTGATCAGGATTTCGCCCGGTTGCCCTTCGTGGCATTCCGTGGCGATTGCCAGGTCTCCTTTTCGGATGCCGTACTTGGCAAGCGAACCGTCGGGTACGAGCAAGGCAAACGCTCTGCCAGTGCCCGGCAGAAAACTCGAATCGATGAACAGGACTTTCTCACCCGTTGCTTCGTCAATGCAACGGGCACCTTTAACGGGATTCCTCAAAAGAGGCACACGAATTGGGGTTCCCGAACACTCTAGAGAGTCGAACGGGTTGGCCAGTTCGATGCCACGGGAGAGCCTCTCTCGTCGATTGATGTACCCTTTTCTCGCAAGTGCTGCCAGCGCCTCTCGTGCCCCGTTGGAAGATCGCATGCCGAATTGGTCGCAGATTTCCCTGATAGTGGGGGGAATACCGCGCTGCCGAATCTGTGCGGCAATATATTCATAAATTGCCAGTTGCCGCTTGGTAAGAGGCTTTCTCATTCCGGCTGACCGTACAGATTTGAAATCACGTCGTTGGCGGTGGTGATATGTCC
>JAKPPK010000063.1 GCA_029547385.1 Candidatus Latescibacterota bacterium | reverse complement strand
ATCGACGGCGAGGTCTATCCTTACCGGCCCGTGTCCGTTAACTGGTACCGGGGCGCCCAGGGTCATAAGTGCAGCGCCATGGACAATCAGGTATTCATCGTCCTGAACATGCTGCTGGGCTGTTACAATGCGCCCGGCGGTCTGCTGGGTGTCGTGCTGGGTTCGGCCCACATGACCTGGACGGATGAGCCGGGCCTCGACGGCTTGCTGGATCCGAAGCCCCACCAGCTCCATCCGGAGCTGCCCTTTGCCTGGCCGCCGAACACGCTGCAGATGTTTGAGCTGTTCCCCATCGGGGTCGATGCCGGCCAGTTGTGCTTCTATACCGCCTGGAAACCGGAAGATTTCGGCATTCAGTTCCAGCCGAGAGTTCTGATGACCTACCACTCCAACACGATCTGGTCCCTGCCGGGGAACGTGGAGCGCTGGTATGACATCATGCGGAAATTCGAGTTTATCTTCTCCATCGAACTTTTCCACAACGAGACCAGCACATTCGCGGACATTATCCTTCCCGATCAGACTTATCTTGAATCCTGGGCGCTGCTGATGTGCGAGCCTCCGATCACGGAGGGTCTCAACTGCCGTCAGCCCGTGGTGAAACCCGCCGGGACCTGCCGCGACGCCTATGATATTCTGGCGGAACTGGCGGAGCGTCTGGGCAAGCTCGACATCATGAACGGCGTCAACGCCTTCATCACCGGTCTGGTGCATGATCAGGATCTGATGTTGGATGTGACGAAGCGCTACAGCCACAAGGAGTTTCTCGATCGGTGCGGTCGTTACTGGACAAAGCATGTCTGGCCGCAGGACGGCGGCGAAAAAAGCATCGAGTGGTTCCAGGAGCACGGCCACAATATCAAGGTCCGCCCGCCGGAGCACAAATACTTTATGAGCGACAAACGGGGTAAGGACATGCGGCGCGCCATCTACTGTGAGTATTTCCTCGAGGTGCGGGATGAGCTGCAGGAAAAGTTCAAAGAACACAACATCAAACTGCCCTGGGAATGGCCGTGGGACGACTACGGCGCAATTCCGTCCGGGAAACTTTCGACAGTGCACCTGGAGCCTCCTGAGTACGACATGTACGCTATCACATTTAAGGAACATCTGATGAATTTCACGGAGAACCTGTCGATTCCCTGGATTCGTGAGCTGGTGGACCGGGATCCCCATCATCGGGGTCTCATGATCAATCCCAAGATGGCCAAAGCGAAGGGCATCCAGGACGGCGACTACATCGAAGTGAAGTCTCAGTTCGGCCAGTTGACGGGCTGGGTGGTGCTGTCGGAGGGGATCCATCCGGAGTGTATCGGTATCTCGAACGCGACGAACCGGACGGTGACCCACAGTCCCATCACCCGGTTAGGCGGCGGGCAGTTCAATACGCTCCTGGGTATGGGTATGGATTATACCTGTGCGGTAAGCGGATCCATGGAATCGGTGGCGAAGGTGAAGATCACGAAGCTGCCCGCTCCGCCTCCGCCTCCGCGCTACTAGGGGACAGGAACGGACATTCCGGGGCGGCAAGTCGCCCCGGGGAGCCGGATGGATGAGAGACAAGACAGCAGTCTAAGGATAATGAGGAGGGCTATAAGATGATTTGGGGCATGGTAATAGATTTGAAGCTTTGTATCGGATGCCAGGCGTGTTCGCTCGCGTGCAAGACGGAGTACGGGATTCCGCGGGGGATGTACTGGACGAAGACGCTGATCGACGAGGTTGGGGTTTTTCCGAATGTGACGCGGGTTTATTTACCTCAGTTGTGTAATCACTGTGAAGAGGCGCCGTGCGAGAAGACCTGTCCGACGGGAGCGAGCTACACGGATGAGGCGACGGGGGTTGTTTTGGTTGATTACACGAAGTGTATGGGCTGTCGGGCGTGTTACGTGGCCTGTCCGTACCAGAACCGACATTACGTGAAGCGGGGGGCCCTGCAGGGTTATTATCCGGGCAAGGGATTGACGCCGTTTGAGGCGCAGAGTTACCCTCACTTTACGGAGGGTACGGTGACGAAGTGTGTGGGGTGCATTGAGCGTGTGATGGGCGGACTGGATCCGGCGTGTGTGACGAACTGTCCGACGTATGCCCGGAAGTTCGGTGATTTGAGCGATCCGAATTCGGAGATTCGCCAGTTGATCCGGTCGCGGAATGCGGTTCAGCCGATGGCGGAGAAGGGGACGGAGCCGAAGGTTTACTACATATCGTAGGCTGAGGGCGGTTCATAAGACAACAGAGAAAGGAGAGGTAACATGCTGCATCGAGATGTGAAATATATAGAAGCCGACGACCCCACTTTTGAGGTGGGTTACAATCCGCAGACGGAGTGGAAGTGGTTGATCACTCTGGCGTTTTTCTGCGGTGAGCTGGGTGCCGGGATATTTTTGGTATCTCTGTTCATTCCGGCTGCGGCGGCGAAGCTGGCGTTTTGCGTGGGTCTGTTAGGCTGGTTGATTGTGGCTGGTCCGAAGAATTTGTTCCACTTTATCTACCTTGGGAAGCCTTGGCGGTTCTGGCGGGGTTTGTCCCGTCCGGGTACGTCGTGGATTACGCGGGGTTTCTATGCGACGTTTGCCCTGTGCGGGTTTGGTTTTCTGCATGTGGTGATGTTCTATGACGTGGCGTTCAACGGGGCGACGCCGACGCCGATGGGTCAGGCGATCATGATTGTGGCGGGTATTTCGGCGTTTGTCGTGATGATCTACGACGGGATCGTGATGACCTATTCGCCGTCGATACCTCTTTGGAACAATTCGTTGATTCCGGTGTTGCGGACGTCTTACGCCTTGATGGGCGGGGTGACGATGACGTTGTTGGTTTCGATGCTTCCGGCATTGGCGGGTCAGTTTACGGGGGAGCAGTTGCACCTCTGGTCTCAGATCGAGAGAGGTCTGGTGGTGGCGAACATGCTGATGATTGTGATTTACGTGATGACCTTGACCTATCAGGTGACGGCGGCGAAAGAGTCGGCTTATCTGATTATCCGGGATAAATATCCGGCTGTTTTCTGGTTTGGTGTGGTGGCGATCGGCTTGATTGCGATTTTTCTGTTGCCGATTCTTGTTCAGACGGAGAGCCTGGGGTTGCTTCTGGCGGTGGCGGTGTTTGAGCTGATCGGTGATTTCTGCATTCTGTTCCTGCTGCTGCGGGCCGGTGTATTCTCTCCGCTCAGGACGCAGCCGAGTATCGATGAGGCTCTGTTCTCGCGGGCATAAAGAAGCGTGATTTAAATCAGGGAAGTAAGGGAAGGGTGCAGGCCCGGATGGTCTGCGGGGAGCCTTCCGGATCAGTACAAAGGGAAGGGGGTTGGGTTGCCGGCCCCCTTTTCACTTTTTCTGATTTGCTGATGAGAAGGGAGCAAGGATTATCCGGCTGATAAGATGCTATCCGTTTTATCGGAGGGAAGGGTTTAATAGGGTAAAAAGCTGCGTCGGCCCTCATGGACGACGGGGCCGAGGCGGGCGGTGATGGGTTTTCAGGTTTAACCATGGAGACGTATTGCGCGTTTAGACTTTCGATACCGGACGCGGGTTCGGTTGTGGGAAAATACAAGGGATGGAGGCGATAAAGGAGTATGTATGAATTAAGGATGCATGGCAGAGGCGGACAGGGCGCGGTCATGGGAGCGGAGATCCTGGCGAAGGCGCTGCTGGAGGAAGGGAAGTACGCGGTGACGATTCCGGCGTTTGGGTTTGAGCGTCGAGGGGCGCCGGTTGTGGCGTATTTGAAGTTTGACGACAAGCTGATCCGTCAGCACACGAACGTGCGGTTTCCGAACATTGTGGTATGTATTGATCCGACGTTGCCGAATTCGGTTCCGATTTTTGACGGGGTACAGGAGAAGGCGACGGCGATTTTATGTACGAAGAAGGGGATCAAGGAGTTCAATTTTGGTCCGAGGGTGAAGAAGGCGGGGTTGTGCGACGGTGTTGGGATTGCGATGGAGACGATCGGTCGGAGCATTACGAACACGATCATGCTGGGAGCGTTTGTGAAGGTAACGGGCCTGGTGACGCTGGAGAGCATCAATTACGCGATGGAGGCGACGGCATTTCGGGATGCGGCGCTGGAGAAGAACATCATAGCGGTGAAGAAGGGTTTTGATCAGACCCAGGTATACGAGTTATAGGGGAGAGACGATATGGCAACAGCAAAGAAAGCGACAGTGAAGCAGAAGGGGACGCAGGCGTATAAGATGTTTGATCCGAAGAAGGCGGGCGTTCCGGACCATCTTTGTCCGATCGCGACGGATTTGATCGTGATGAAGACGGGAGAATGGCGTGCGGAGCGGCCGGTTGTGGATCGGACGAAGTGTGTGAAGTGTGGGACGTGCTGGGCGTTTTGTCCGACGCAGTGTATAGTTGAGAAGCCGCGGTGGTTTGAGGCGGACATGGCGATCTGCAAGGGATGCGGGATTTGTGCTGTGGAGTGCCCTCATGGAGCGATTACGATGGTAACAGAAAGGGAGTAAGGTAAATGGCCAAGAAGATAGTATGTGACGGGAACGAAGCCGCGGCCTGGGGTGCAGCGTTGGCCAAGCCGGACATGGTTGCGGTGTATCCGATTACGCCGCAGTCCGGTGTTGCGGAGACGGTGGCGGGTTTTATCGCGGACGGGGAGCTGGACGCGGACCTGCTGGACGTGGAAGGCGAGCACAGTGTGATGTCGGTGTTGCAGGGCGGCGCGTTGGCGGGAGCCCGGACGTTTACGGCGACGTGTGGTCAGGGTCTGGCGTTCATGTTTGAGCCGTACTGGCGTACGCCGAACCTACGTTTGCCCATTGTTTTGTGTATTGTTTGTCGCGACGGGATCACGCCGCAGTGCGTGTGGGGTGGTCAGCAGGATGCGATGACGGTCAAGGAGTGCGGTTGGATTCAGCTTTACTGTGAGAACAACCAGGAGATTACGGACACGGTGGTGATGGCGTACCGGATTGCGGAGCATCCGGATGTGATGCTTCCGGTGAACGTATGTTTTGACGGGAACTTTTTGAGTTACGCGGCGGAGCCGATCGAGGTGGTGGACCAGCCGATCGTGGACAAGTTTTTAGGTCCGAAGACGCCGGAGAAGATCAACTGGCATGTGGCACTGGATCCGTTGCGTCCGATGGGCGTTGATCCGTTGACGGGAATGACGGGGCCTGGGGGTCAGGCGTTTGCGAAGTACCGGAAGGGACACTGTCTTGGGATGCAGAATGCTTTGAAGGTGATTGAGGACGCGCACAAGGATTGGAAGAAGCTGACGGGTCATGATTTTTCGCCGTTGATTGAAGAGTATCAGATGAAGGACGCGGAGTACGCGATCATGGTGATCGGTTCGATGACGGGCGCGGGGAAGGACGCGGTGGATGTGGCGCGATCGAAGGGGAAGAAGGTTGGTCTGTTGAAGATCAAGACTTTCCGTCCGTTCCCGGTGAAGGCGCTTCAGAAGGGGGTAGCGAAGATCAAGGCGCTGGGCGTGGTTGACCGTTCGGTGAACTACGGATGGAACTGCGGGCCGTTGTACCAGGAGGTCTTGGCGGGTACGGCGAAGATGAAGCAGCGTCCGGAGGTGATCAGCTTTATCGGAGGTCTGGCGGGTACGGATATTACGATCGACCATATGTTGGATGCGATCGACACGGTAGGCCAGGCGGCGAAGGGTAAGGTCGTTGAGGAGACGATCTGGATGAACGAGAAGTTTTAGGATTGGAGGCAACGGGAAATGGAGGAAACAAAATACCTCATTATCGGTAGCAGTCACGCGG
>JAKPPK010000058.1 GCA_029547385.1 Candidatus Latescibacterota bacterium | reverse complement strand
GTCTTGCGCGGGCGCTTGGTGGCGAGTGCCTGGAACATCAGGGTGCCCAGCTACCGGAGGGCACGAGGACGCCCGGGTACACGTCGAAGCGATTCGCGCTGCCGTTCAGGATCGGCTTGCCACCATCGCGGGCCGTGGCGTCGTCCACGAGGCGTTCATACTTCGCCATGTCTTCGGCGTAGTCGAAACCTTTCACGCTCTTCCAGCGCCAGATGAGGCCGTGCAACATGATCGTTTCATCGAGGATTCCGATGTCGTCATCCGCGCCCCATGCGCTGCGCGTGGTTGCGCCCGTCGAGTCGCTGCACCAGTTCTTCGACTGCCACTCGAAATAGCAATCCTGACCGGCCGCAGGCACCGGGATAAACAGCATTTCCCCGCCACGAATCCGAAACTGATTCCACGGGCCGTTGATCTGCATGGCCTTCAGGTTCTGCCAGTCAGAGTCTGACAGCGGGCCGAACACCGGACGCCGAAGCGATCGGTTGTAGAACGTCTCGTTCACGATGTACTTGAAGTCAGCGCCCGTAAGTGCGGTCATCGTGCCCTGCGATTCCGTCGCCACCGTCGTGAACGTTGCCTGCTGCCGCATTGCCTGCCACGGGTAGCGGTTCGCGAGTTCCTCGCCCTCTTCGTTTGCGAGCGCGAGCAGTTGGATGATCTGCGGGTCGGCACTGCTCACGACGGCATTCGGCGCGACGATGCCGATACGCCGGCAGACTTGCGTAACCATCGTGAGCAATGACATTTAGGCGGCTTCCTTTCGCGGGCGACCGGGGCCGCGACGTTCTTCGGTTTCGAGGGCTTCGAGCCGGCGCATGAGGTCGGCAATCTGCGTGTCCTGCTCGCTCACGCGGACCTTGAGCGCGGCGTTTTCTTCACTGACCTTGCCGTGATCCTTCGCAGCGGCGAGGTAGGCGCGAGCCTTGTCACGCAGAGAGCGCGAGCCGAGAAAGCGAGATAGCGCCTCTTCGGTCATGTTCGCCACGTCCTCGACGGAATAGCAGCCGATGCCCTTGCACATGTCCACCTCAGCGGGAGTGATGCCGGGCCACATGGTGAGAGGCATGCCGTCTGCGGGGATCTCTTGCCCCTTCTTCCAGCCGTCGTAGGCGCTCTTGAAGGCTTCGAGCCATTGCGGGTTGTAGACGCCAGTCGCGGACTCGCGCTTCTTCTGCGCGAACCATTCATCGGCTTGCTTCACGTACTCGTCTTTCGATCCCTTCTGCATCAGGATCACGAAATCGACGTTCACATACACCGGGTGCCCGGCATCCTCGCTCGCGTTGCGGTCCTGAACGGAGCGTTGTTCGAAGCGGATAAAAGGGCGGACAGAGTTCTCGGACACGACGACTTGCATTGGGTGGGTTCTCCACGGTGAAAGGCTTTTTATTGGACGCTGGATAACGCCCAATAAAAAACCCCGCCGAAGCGGGGCCGTGTTGCGTTGGACTGCGGTTAAACGATCTGCCCTTGAGCGAACGGGCGGTTCAGGATGGCCGTGTTCCAGTAGTTCGCGGAACCATCGTTGTACGTCCCCGTCACCGTCACCGAACCCGAAGCAGTCGCGGCGTTGTTCACCGTGACCGTGCGGTTATCGGGGTCGATGCCGGTGATGACCGACGAAGCAGCGACGCCCGTACCGGACAGCGGAAGACCGACAAACCAGCCATCGGTATTCGCTACCTTGTAGACCGTCGATCCGGACTGAAGCGTCGTGTTGGCTTTCGCCACCGTCGCCGTCGCAGCCGTACGAACGCGCGCATTCACGATCTGCTTGCCGTTCGCGATTGCACCGCCCTTGCCTGCCGCCGTGATGCCGAACGCCGTATCTGCCGCCACCGATGCGCCGCAGAGCACCGGGAACTTGCCGCCGATCACGAACCACGCGTACTGCACGTAGGTCGCGTTCAGCGGAATGGCAGACATGGACACGCCGAGAGACTGGCCCATGTTCGCCGTGTTCGGCGCGATGACGTACTGATAGCTCGAATCCCACACCGCCAGCGTTCCGGCAACGATCGCCGTTGTGGACGTCGGGACAGCGAGCCGGATCAGTTCCAGCCCACCCCAATACGGATCGACCACGGACGTGATCGTGCCCACCGGGATGAGCGGAACATAGCCGGACGTTGCGGTTGCCACCTCGACGGCAAGACCGCCGTTGGTGGTGTTGTTGGCGTTGCCGGCGAACGGATAGCCAACGATGCTGTTGATGCCTGCGGAAGTCGTCATGTCTGGTTCTCCTTAGGCTTTGAGTACGCCTTGCAAACTTCTGTTGGAGGTCACGACGTTCCCTTGCCACAGAATCGGGATGACCACGGCGTCCTGGTTGACCGACTTCAGCTCGTCCATGATTTCCATGTTCGCGGCCGAGTGCACCACGAGTTCGAGGTAGTCGGTATTCAGGAAGTAACCGTGCGCCGCAGGGATGCCACCCGACGAATCGAAGAACACGTCGGCACTCTTGTACTTCATCGCCAGCATGCCGCCCGCGCCGTTGTCTTCAGGGGCGTACCGTTTCAGGCTCGTCTGCGACTGTTCGAAGAACGTGAAATAGTCGTCTGACAGCACGATCATGTCCGGCTTGTCACCCTGACGAGTCAGGCGAATCCAGAGCGGGAGCATCAGGGATTCGATCGTCGTCGCGCTCGGCGTGATCGCGGAGCCACCTTGCAGCGGAGCCGCAGCCGATTGCACGGCGTTTTGCCAGAACGAGAACGTCGACGAATTGATGCCGCCCACCGTGCCCGTGCCAGCGTCCGAGACGAGGGCTTGCAGACCGTTGATCTGGTTCGCGGCCGTGCCGTCGGAATACAGGTCGATGCTCAGGTTGTTGCCGAACGAGTGCTGCGCGTTCGTGATCTTCGACTTCGTGAAGTTGATGATCTTCGCGCTGCCCATGTTCGTACGCAGCTCGAGGCCAGACGCAGCCACGTTCACCGCAGCCTGACGCCACGGGTATTCCGCTGCCGTCAACACGTCCACGGCGTTGATGTTGAGCACGTCGTAGCCGCTGTACCGCTGATACGTGCTATTGGAAGCGTATTCCAGCGGCGTGACGATGGACAGGCCACCGTCTTCCATGCGGATCTTGCCTTTCTGCGAGAGCTTGCGCCAAAGCGCGTTGTGCTTGGACAGGGTTGTTATCGCGTGGGCTCTTTATCCCGCGCTTCTAACGGTTGTCTTTCCCGTTAGCTCAGACTATCTCTTCACCTGTTTAGCGCGTTTCGTCGCGCTAATCTTGTGTCCGTGGTTTTTCGGCTTGCCTAGTTGCGCCTGTCGGCGCTTTTCATTGGCTTCCGGCGTCCATCTGTTGCCGACCACCATCCGGGATGCCTCGATGCCCTTCGCCGTTGCTTCCGGCGTCGGAGCAAATGAGATGACCGCCTGATTCAGCAATGCGCCGCGCGCGTCGTACTCGCGCAGCCATTTGAGTTCAGCCGATCGTTTCTCGATGAGCGTCGCATCGTCGTCCAGCACTTCCAGCGGTTTGATGCTGAATGCGCCGTCGCCGTGTTGCTGCCATTCATCATTCAACTTCACCGAATGATGCTTGCCAGACTTGGCTAGACAACGATGCTCGCGAAACCTTTTCGAGAGCTTCCCTGACGTGATGCCTACATATGCGTGCCCTGTCGGGGCACATTCAACCGCGTACACAACGACCATTCGGGATTTCCCTCTTTGGTTTGTTTCAGGTGCCGGGCGCTCGTGGGCTGGTTATTGTTGGGACTCACAGCCTAGTCGTTCGCCGTTCCGCAGAACCTTTTGGCCCTCTGCGGCTTCGGTCTGTATTGGCGTTTCAGCGTCTACAGAACTCACCCGGTTTTACAACGTCCGGTTTGTTAAACGTTGTCGGCGGTCTTGGAGGCGTACTGGCGGTAAGTCGTGGTAGCCAGTTCCGTCCAAGCCGCATAAATGCTGGTGATGCTTGCGGGCATGTTCGTTCCTTAGAGTAGGCCCAGCGCGCGCGCGTTCTCCGCGATGGAGTCACGCATATCAAGTGCGGCTGGTTTTGGCGGGACAACGCCACGGCGTGCGACGTTGACACTTGCGGCCCTCTTGGCGTCTTCGACCTTCCGCAGGTTTTCTGCGCGGCGATTCGCTTCCAATTCGGCTAACTTCTGCTGCATGAGCACGCTCTGCGTTGCGGGGTTTGCCCACACTGCGCGCGTGTACGCTTCTTCCATCACTTCACGGGTCGATGCCCCCGGCTTTTGCGACTGAATCGCCGGGATCAATGCGACCATTTCGGCGTGCACGTTGTCGACGAACGGGCGAAGGGGTTTGCCCTGCGCGTCCGACTCGTTCAACCACACACCGACTTCTTGCTCTGCTCGTTGCTGCTCGCCCTGCATGCGCTGCTGCTCCTGCCGCTGTTGCATGGCGAAGAACTGGTCAAGGCGAGGGTCTCGAAACTCTTGCTGCGGATGCTCCGGCGCGTACTGCTGCGCGGCGAGGTCGATGCCGTATTGCTGCGCGAGATTGGCAAACGCCTGTTGCTTCTGCGCGGCCGTGCCGGTGCGCAACAGTTGATCGGTGCGCAATAGTCCGACGACCGCAGCCTCGGGTGTCGTGCCGCTCGCGTCGAGATACGACCGATACGGCTCCACCATCTGGCGAATCTGGTTGCCGAGCCGGGCGTCGGGCAAGATCTGTTGCACGCCCCGGTGCGCGTCGGCCTCGCGCTTGTGGATCTCGCGCCGCCAGGACTCGGGGAGCTTGTCCCATTCGGTCTTTGCAGACGGCGACAGGCTCGCGGGCGGGCGGTTGATGTCCCAGCCTTCTGGAGTCGTCGGCGCTTGTGCCTGCGGCTGCGTCTCAGCCCCTACAGGCGCTTCAACACCTTCGGCTGCGGCGTCGGCCTTTGCGAACCGTCCGCGCTCGTCTCGCGCCTTCTGCGCGCGTTCCTCTTGCGATTCGTCCGTGGCGGCTTCATCGGTCGGTTCCTCCGGCGCGTCGTCGGTCATGCGGCCCTGAATCTCTGCCCACTTCTCCGCGATTGCTGCGTCCGGGTCGTTCTGCTCTACGTCTTGAACTTCGCTTTCTTCCACGGGTTCTCCGCTCCAGAAATGAAAACGGCCCTAGATTTCTCCACGGGCCGTTCGGGGTGCTGCTTGGGTCTACTGCTACGGCGTGACGCCGAGTGCTCGCATTTCGTCTTCGATCAGGCTTGTCTGTTTCTCGATCACGACCCGCACGTCATTGGCAAAGGTCGCAGGCAGCGAACACGACAGTTCACCGGATTCGTTCGTACCCATGACCACGCGGAATGTCCGCGCCTTGTCGAGGCCACGAGAAACCCGGACGAGGTCGTCGCGCTGCGTTGCGAGCGTCTTGATAACGTCGAGGTCGGCGAGTTTGAAACTCATTCAAAATACCCGTTGATCATGACGTTCGACCAAATGACTTGCGACGCCGTCGCGGTGCCGACGATGAACTTTGCGACCGATGCGACCCATTCACCCGGGCGCACAACGTGAGGCGTGTCAAATGTGACGGTGATCGCTTCGGCCGATGCGCCAATCGCAGCACCGACAATGAAACTGTGCAAGCCCAGCGGAACGCGACGCCATGAACGAGCCGTCGCGGTAATGAACGAACCCGTCTCGGCCTGCGCCAGCGTAGGCACCGTGGCGCCTGTCGCGCCATAGGCCAGCGACCATTGCAGGACGGATGCCGTCGTGGCGACCGCTGCGCCGATGTTCACGGCATCAATCCGAATGCCCGTGATGTACAAGTTTCGGCCGGTAATGTTGATCGTCGGCGCAGGCACCTGATACGACGTAATCAGGCCATCGACGCCCGGCACCCCCGCGACAATGCCGGCCTGCCCGCCGAGTCCGACCGCAATCGGGACCGTCTGCGAGATCGCGGCACCCGTGACCGTCGTGGCAGCGGTTGCGTTCGGGAGTAGTGCGGTCGTGCCTTGCGTGTAACCGTTTTGACCGATGGCAGCGTTTTGCCCCATGCCGGCCATCTGGTGCGACCAAGGCTTGACCGTTTGCAGGTCCAACAGCGAGACGGTGACATCCGAAACCCGCATCTGGTTGGTGTTGGCAACCACGCCATTGCAATACTTATGCAGGAACACCGGAAGCGACGCCTGCATGAACGGCTGTCCGTTCGCTGGCGGGATCGTCTGCTCTGCCAAGAGCACGTCATCCAACCAGTATTCGACTTCGGTCTCGCCGACGACGATCGCGAATTTATACAGCTCGGACACGGTCAGTTGCGCCAGTGTGCGCAGCACGGCGGTTTGTACCGTCACGCCGCTATAGCGCAATTCACCAATCAGCCCCGCAGTCGTCAGGCGAAGCCAAACGCCGTCCGTGCCTTCGGTCACCGCCGCAGATGGCAGGCCGAGGCCCATCATCCAAACTTCGTTTGCAGCAAGCGCGGCCGTGAATTGGCCCGCCGTGATCTCGACCGACAGCGGTGCGGTACCGATAACCGGGAAATACTGCGCGGAGCGCATGAATGCACCATGCGTTGCGGCCGTGCCTTGCACCGTGCCGAAGTTCACCGTCCCGGCGCCCGCCTGCGCGGCCGTCATGGTGACGAACGTATATGACCAGTTGCTCGTATTCTGCGTCGTTGCATTGAACGTGTCGGAAAACAGCACCGTATCAATACCGACGCGGAGTCGATAGTCGACGCTGGTCTCCGGCGAGCGCACGTAGGCCGTGCCGGTGATCGTGCCCGCGTCGTTCTGACTGAAAAACTGCGCGCATCCGGCCTGCGCCGACGAGGTCGGTAGCGTGACCTTCAGATTGCTGTTGCTGTCGACTTCGGCGAGGTTCGTCGCGCCCTTGATCCGGATAGCCATTAAGCGCCACTCACCCTGACTTGATAGCGGTCCCACGTACCATCGGGAGCGGCTGCGTTGACAACGACCGAGCCTGCGCCCGGCGCTTCGCAATAGACCGTGATGCCCTCCGCAATCGCATCCTCCGGATCGTG
>JAKPPK010000043.1 GCA_029547385.1 Candidatus Latescibacterota bacterium | reverse complement strand
TACCACTCGTAGGGGAAGGCGCGGGTAACCGGCATCCTGCCGTTGAGGGCAAGGTCGAGCCGCATCTGCCAGTGGCCGAAATTCGGGAATGTGACGATCCCCTGTTTTCCCACCCGGACCATTTCTTGCAGCACGGGGAGCGGCCGGTTGAGCGTCTGCACCGTTTTTTCCAACACCACGAAGTCGAAACTCTGGTCGGGGAACATGCCGAGACCGTGATCGAGGTTGGTCTGGAATACGGGAACGCCGTTGGCAACGCATTCCAGCACTTTCGCGTTGTCGATCTCGACGCCCTGGCCACGCACTCGTTTTTCCTGAATGAGACGGGAAAGGAGAGTTCCCGCCCCGCAACCGAGGTCGAGCACTGAGGCGCCATCGGGGATGTGTTGCTCGATGAGGCGGTGATCGTACCGCTGTTCGCCTTCTTTTTCCGGCGGTTTGCCGGTTACGCGCCCAAGGGCCTTTTCCTCCGCTTCGAGTATGTCAACAAGGCGAGCGAGTTTTTCGTGAATCGCCTCGCCTTCGGCGGCATGTCGCAACAGGAGCGCAACGAGGCGGTCTTCCCACTCGTACGGCGTTCTGCTCATCGTTTCCGCTCCCTGGCGAGGAAATCGGCCAGCAGTTTGCCTACGATTTCCGTCTCCACGAGGAATGCGTCGTGCCCGTATGAAGAAGGCACCTCGATGTACGTGACGGGTTTCCCGCACTGACAGAATGCGGCCGCCAGCTCCCTGCACTGGGCGGGTGGGTACAGCCAGTCGGAGGAGAAGCTTACCACCATGGTGTCTGCCGTCACGCGGGAACAGGCCTCCACCAGGTTTCCGCCGCCCCACCGTTCGGCGGCGTCGTAGTAGTCCATGGCACGCGTGATGTAGAGGTAGCTGTTCGCGTCAAAGCGCTCCACGAACGACTGGCCCTGGTAGGCGAGGTAACTCTCGACCTCGAATTCGATCCCGAAATCGAAATCGGGTTTTGTTTTGTTGCGATAACGGCGCCCGAATTTCATGTCCATTGCCGCGTCGCTGAGGTACGTGATGTGCGCCAGCATGCGCGCCGCGGAGAGCCCCTGCGCCGGCACCGGGCCGCCGTAATAGTTGCCCCCGTTGAAATTCGGGTCGCTCATGATTGTCTGCCGACCGACGGCATTGAACGCCAGACCCTGCGCGCTGAGTTTGGCCGATGCGGCAAGCACGATTGCCTTTTCGACGCGATCGGGATATGCCATCATCCACTCGATCACCTGCTGTCCGCCGAGAGACCCGCCGACAACGGCCAGAATCCGCTCGATACCCAGATGATCAAGCAGGCGAGCCTGAAGGTTGACCCAGTCGCCCACGGTTACCATCGGAAACGACAGGCCGTACGGCTGACCGGTGCGAGGATTTGGGGAGCCTGGGCCGGTGGTGCCGTAACAACTTCCGAGGACGTTGGCGCAGATGAGGAAGTACCGCCGGGTATCCAGCGGTTTTCCCGGTCCCACGACTGTATCCCACCAGCCGGGTTTGCGCAGACGCCATTTCCGACCGGTTTGAATCGCGTCGTAATCCCACCCCGCGACGTGGGCATCGCCGGAAAGCGCGTGGACCACCAGAACCACGTTATCCCTGTCGGCGCTCAGAGTTCCGTAAGTCTCGTATTCGACGTCGACAGGGGCGATGAACTCCCCAGTATCCAGACGGAACGGGGAGTTTTCATCCGCCAGCGTGACTGTGTGCGCGCTGGTCAGCCCCACCGAGGTGGAGTCGTCGAGCGCGCCGGGGGGAAACACGGTTCTGGCCCAGTTCACGTCCAGCACGCTAGTTCTCCTGGCTTGCTTTCAGCGCCTGATCAAGGTCCGCTTTGATGTCGGCAACGTTTTCCAGACCGACCGAGAAGCGGATGTAATCCTCCGTCACACCGCTCGCCAGTTGCTCTTCCGGAGAAAGCTGCTGGTGCGTTGTGGTTGCGGGGTGGATGACGAGGCTCTTCGCGTCCCCGATGTTCGCGAGGTGGCTGATCATCTTGACCGCTTCGATGAATTTCTTTCCTGCTTCGCGGCCCCCTTTTATGCCGAACCCGATGATTGCACCGGGGCCTTCGGGCATGTATTTCGCTGCGCGCGCATTATCGCGGTGGCTTTTGAGCCCGGGGTAGTTCACCCATGCCACGGCTGGATGAGTTTCGAGCCACTCCGCGAGTTCCTGCGCGTTTTTCGCGTGTTGCCGCACACGCAGAGGGAGCGTTTCGAGGCCCTGGATAAACAGCCACGAATTGAACGGAGAAATGCTGGGGCCGAGGTCGCGCAGCAATTGAACCCGGGCTTTCAAGATGTACGACAGGCCTCTTGCGGCCGCTTTGTCGTGGTTGCCGAACGCTTCCCAGAAATTGACGCCATGGTACGAGGGATCGGGTTCGGCGATTTCTGGAAACTTGCCGTTTGCCCAGTTGAAATCCCCTTTTTCCACAATCGCGCCGCCGATGCTGGTACCGTGCCCGCCGATGTATTTCGTCAAGGAATAGACCACGATGTCGGCACCATGGTTGAACGGCTGGAAAATCGGCGGCGGGCTGACCGTGTTATCCACGATGAACGGGATGCCGCGGGCATGCGCGATGGCGGCAATGGCCTCGAAATCGTCCACGTTGTTTTTTGGATTACCAATTGACTCCATATAGACGAGTCTCGTGTTGTCATCAATCGCCCGTTCGACGTTCCGGGGATCGAAGGAATCGACGAAACGCGCCTGAATGCCCATTCTGCCCATTGTGTAGCGGAAAAGGTTGTAAGTGCCGCCGTAGAGGTAGCTGGTGGAGACGATATTCTGCCCCGCCTGCGTGATGTTGAGCACCGCAAGCGTGATAGCGGCCTGTCCGGAAGCCACCGCCAGCGCTCCCGTGCCACCATCAAGGGCCGCGAGACGCTTTTCCAGCACGTCGGTGGTCGGGTTCATGATGCGGGTGTATATGTTGCCGAAGGTTTTCAGCGCAAACAGATCGGCGGCGTGTTCGGTCGAGTTGAACACATAGCTGCTGGTCTGGTAAATGGGGACGGCACGGGAACCTGTCACCGGGTCGGGAGTCTGTCCGGCATGCAATGC
>JAKPPK010000031.1 GCA_029547385.1 Candidatus Latescibacterota bacterium | reverse complement strand
ACCGCACAGACAGACTGGCTGCCGGGCACGCAGCCAACGCACATGGGGGGTCCCTGTATGCTCCGTGCAGTCCTTCGCGCTGTCCTCGTTCTTGCCGTGTCGCTCCTCGGGCCTGTCGCACACGCAGAAACCACTGTTTCCGGTGAAATAACCACTACCACGTGGACCAAGGCAAACAGCCCGTACCGTGTCGCCGGAGACCTGTACATCCCACCCGGCAATACGCTCACGATAGAGCAGGGTGTTGATGTCATCTTCGACGCCGATGCCCTTTTCACCGTAGAAGGAACACTGACCGCCGTGGGGACGGCCGCTGACAGCATCCGGTTCTACCCCTCCGGCGACGGTTCGTGGCGCGGATTCCGGGTGTATTCCGAAGGTATGGTTGCAGCGAAACCGCTTTCTGAGCGGGCGAAAGCGGCGCGGGTGACGCAGGAAGGCGGCGCCTCCATTGAGATGGCTTTCGCGCGGATCAGCGGCGTGCAGGACGCGGACGACGAGGCGACCGGCGGGGCATTCGAAGTGGTCGGCGCCGCATCCGGCCTCACGCTCACCAACTGCGTGATACGGGATAACACCGCCTACGAAGGGGCAGGGATTGCGTTTGTGGGGGGTGCGGGCGGGATGCTTTCCCTCGTCACGTTTGCCAACAACAGCGCCAGTAACCAGGGCGGAGCCATTTACCTCAGCGACGCGTTCGTGCAGGCGATCAGTTGCACGTTCGTGGATAACCACGCCGTGAATTTCGGCGGAGCCATTGCCGGGATAGACTACGACACAATCGGACCTCTCTACCGGTCGGCTGCCGGCAGATCCGGGCAGAATGGCGACGGGCGCGGAAAACGGCCTTCCGGTGCGGAACGGCCGGCGAGGCCGGAATCTCCCGTGCCACGAGTTGCCCGCCGGGCCGAGGACGGGGAGCCGTCCTTCATAATGCTGGTGCTGGCGCAGATTCGGAACAACACCTCCGGGGATTGCGGCGGAGCGCTGTATCTCCAGGGCACCGTCGGCGCACTCATGGGTTCGACAGTGGCTCAGAACAGCACGACGTATGACGGTGGTGGCATCTACGCGACCAACGGCTTCGTGCAGATGCAAGGGTGCTCGGTTGACAGCAACAGCGCGGGTCAGGATGCAGGCGGCGTCGCGCTCTACTCGCAGACTATGGCCGGCATCACGGACACGCGTTTTCGCGCGAATCAAGCCGAAGGAGACGGCGGCGCGCTCAACCTTTGGGACGGCGCCAAGCTCACTATCGAAACGAGCACGTTCGAGAACAACCGGTCCAGTGACGACGGCGGGGCGATGACGGTGTACACCGGCAGCACCGCCACGGTGCGCGAGTGCCAGTTCCGCGGCAACGCCGCCGGGTACGATGGAGGCGGAATCATCGTCTGGGATGACTGCGAACTGACGGTGGAAAACACCCAGTTCGAAGGCAACTCCAGCACAAGCGACGGTGGCGCTCTGGTGGTCTACACCGGAAGCACGGCGACCATTTCGGAGAGCACATTCCAGGGGAACACGTGTGATGACGGTGAGGGAGGAGGATACGGTGGCGCATTTGAGGCGTGGCAGAATGTCACCGTGACAATGGGTTCCTGCACGTTCACGGGCAACTTTGCGCCGGAATCGGGAGGTGCGGTCGGCATTTACGACCAATCAGCCCTTACGTTCCGCGGT
Organism: Candidatus Latescibacterota bacterium; assembly: GCA_029547385.1. GTDB lineage: Bacteria > Latescibacterota > MWCZ01 > MWCZ01 > MWCZ01 > MWCZ01. The sequence goes on along the minus strand of JAKPPK010000031.1, from coordinate 7,715 downwards.
TGCGATTTCGGTGGCAACCACACGGAGACATTCGGCGGAGCGCTCGACGTGTGGTACAGTGACCTCCAGCTTGTAGACTGCGCGCTCCGCAACAACGCGGTGACGGGGCCCGGGTACGGCGGCGGTGTGTACGCGTTCAATTCGCGGATTGCGGCCTCTAACGTGCTGGTCGCGAAGAACGAAGCAGACTACGGCGGCGGAATGTATTTCGACGCAGATGCGTCCCTCGCGCTGGACAGAGGCACAGTTGCCCACAATGTGGGGCGAACGGGTGTGGGAGGCCTCTTCCTTTACGGCCCCGGGCATTCCATTGCCAGCAGCATTATCTGGGGCAACACCGGTGGTAATGTCTATGTTACCGATCAGGCGAACGTGACCGTCGCGTACTCAGACCTTCCTTACGAAGGTGTCTGGCCGGGCACAGGCAACATCAACGCCGACCCGATGTTCGTAGACGCGGCGGGAGGGGATTTCACCCTTGCGGAAGGGAGCCCCTGCATCAACGCGGGCGATCCGGCGGGAGATCCTGATCCGGACGGTTCTTCGCCTGACATGGGGTGGTCACCGACAGGTGGCGGCAGCATCGGCGGCACTGAGGTATCGGGTTTGCTTACGACCGGCACGTGGACACGCGCCAACAGCCCGTACCGTGTCACCGGCGACCTCGAACTTCCCGAAGGGGAGGTGCTCACCATTGAGCCTGGCGTCGACGTGATCTTCGAGGAGCCGGCCTTTTTCTACGTGTACGGGCGACTGATCGCTCACGGCACGGAGACGGACAGTATCCGGTTCTATCCTGCGTCGGCGGCAGCAGGCTGGCACGGATTCGAAATCGAATCGTACGGCGGGATGTACCGGCCACTCTCCACTCGCGCAAAGGCTACGCGTGCGGCATACGAAGGGGGTGCTTCCGTTGAGATGTCCTACGTGCGCATCAGCGGCGTGCGGGACATTGCCGACTACAACGACGGTGGCGCGTTCATGGTGTACGGCAACACCGCGTCCGTTTCGGTCAGCAACGCGATCATCCGGGATAACGAGGCGTACGACGGTGGCGCCGCCAACTTTGTCGATGGCGCAATGGGTCAGTTCACGAATGTCATGTTCGCAGACAACTACTCCGAGGGCGACGGCGGCGCGGTGACGTTCAACGACGCGTTTGTGAGCTTCGAGGGATGCACATTCGCACGCAACGAGAGCTATTACGCCGGCGGAGCAGTCTACGTGTATGATTACGACGGCGGCGGCCTTGACAAACCCGCGGCCCGTGCGAAAGCGGACAAACACGGCAAGGCAGATCGGCGCGCCGTCGAGCGTCCCTCGAGAAGGGCTGACCGTCTCTCGGCTCGTCCCGCGCGGCCGACCCGGCCCCATCGGGCAGCCCGCGAAGATCGGTCCACGAAGGTTTCCCGTGACCAGCGGCGCGCGCTGCCCGGAAGGGCCGCAAGGGCCGCAAGGCCAACTCGGCAAGCCACGGATGGGGAACTCTCGTATCTCTACGTGGAAGACTGCCAGTTCGTGGATAACTACTCCGACGAGGATGGCGGCGCGCTTTACCTCCATGGCGTTCAGGGTGAGTTCTCGCAAACGTCGTTCAATCAGAACGAGGCCTCGGGCGAAGGCGGCGCAGTGTATTCCGATTATTCGGCGCTGTCCTTCACCCTGTCGTCCTTTGACGGCAACTACGGCCCGGACGAGGGTGGAGCGGTGGACGCGGGGTACTCCACGCTGTCATTCGACAGTTGCGCCGTCAAGAACAACGTTTCTGACGGGTACGGTGGCGGTTTTTCGCTGGATGGGTCGGTCTACCTCACGGTCAATCGCAGCCTTTTCGAGGGCAACTCGACCGACGAAGGCGGTGGGATTGTTGCCTACGACGACTGCCATATGGTCGTTCAGAACAGTGCGTTCATCGGCAACTCCGCCTGGAGCTACGGCGGCGCGATGGCAGTGAACAGCAGCAGCACGCTTGAGGTCTCGAATACCTCGTTCGTGGATAACACCTCTGAAGGCACTTCTGGCGGCATCGAGGTACGGGATTACTCCAGTGCCTCGGCGGATGGCTGCACCTTCACCGGGAACGTGGGAATTGACGGCGGTGGTGGGATGGGGGTGTATGACGACGCGACCGTGGTTGTCAGCAACAGCACGTTCCGCAACAATGGCAGTGCCTTCTCCGGCGGCGGCGTCGATGTCTATCAGGCTGGTGCCACCATCGTCGAGTGCGTGTTCGAAAACTGCACTGCCCAAAACGACGCAGATTGGACCTACGGGGGTGCGTTGTACGCGAACGACGCCCAACTGGACGTGGGTCGAACCCTGATCGCGAAGAGCACCGCGGACCATGGCGGCGGCGTCTGCCTTGAGATGGATGTAACCGCGACCTTCACGAACTGCACCATCGCCGACAACACCGGTGTTGAGGCGGGCGGCGGCATCTACCTCTACGACGGTGTGGTCACCCTGAACCTGCTCAACACCATCGTCGCGTGGAACGAGGGCGGGAACGTGCTCAATCCGCCCGAAGGACTCGGGCAGGTTGTTGCCACCTATTCCGACATTTTTGACGAAGAGGTCTGGCCGGGAGAGAGGAACATCAGCGCCGATCCCTTGTTTGTTGACAGGGAGGCGGGCGACTATCGGCTGGCGGCAGGTTCCCCCTGCATTGACGCCGGCGATCCAGAAAGTGAACGTGACCCCGACGGAACCATTGCGGATATGGGGGCCTTCCCGACCGAGAAGCAGGGCGGCCCGACACCGGTGAGCGGGACCATCCTGACCACCCTGTGGAAATCGACAAAAAGCCCGTACCGCGTCGTCGGTGCGATCAATGTTCCCGCAGGGAACGTGCTGACGATCGAGGCCGGAGTGGATGTGCTGTTCGACGCGGACGTCGACTTCATCGTGAACGGCAAAATCGTCGTGACGGGCACTCAAACCGACAGCGTACGATTCCTTGCCGGAGCGACAGAATGGGGTGGCTTCAGCATTTTGAGCCCCACGGATACCTCGCTGTTTCGGTATGCGCGTTTCAGCGGCGCGCGGGCAAACGCAGGGCAATATGACGGTGCCGGCGCGATGTACATAAACGCCAGCAAAGCAATTCTTGAACACTGCGTCGTGAGCGGCAACTCCGGAACGTACTGCGGCGGCGGAATGGGGCTTGACAGCGACGCCATGGTCTGGATGAGCGATTGCGCGGTTGTGGACAACTCCTGCGGCCATGATGGAGGGGGGATCTACTCTGCCCGCTCAACGCTTCAGATGCAGCGGTGCGTGGTTGCGCGGAACAGCTCCGGCGGCGCCGGGGACGGCATTCAGGTAGGATTTGATTCAGTCGTGGACCTGGTGAACTGCACGGTGGTTGCAAACGGCGGAGCGGCGTTCTACTGGTATCCAGCAGGCACGCTTCGCCTGAAGAACTGCATCGTATGGGGCAATTCCAGCGCAGGTCTGATCACAAGTGCGACGTACAGCGACATCCAGGGTGGCGTTGGAGGAGCCGGAAACATCAACGCCGATCCGCTCTTTGTGAATGCCGCCGCCGGGGATTACCGTTTGAGCCCGGGATCGCCCTGCATCGATGCCGGGGATCCCGCAAGTCCGCGGGATCCTGACCTCACGCGGGCGGACATGGGCGCGTTTCCGACAGGAATACCATCGAAATACGGCGACGTCACCGGCGACGGCACGGTATCAGCGGGCGACGCATCGCTCGTGCTTCGGTACGTGGTGGGGATTGTTCCCTCGTTGCCCCGCCCCGTGGCTGCTGACGTCACTGCCAACGGTTCAACGAGCAGTTACGACGCAGCCCTCATTCTTCGCAAAGTACTGGACGACACGTATCTCTTCCCCGCGGAACGAGGGGGTATGCCCGGAACAAAAATGGCCGGAACCCTGCCGCGGGTGCTGAGCTGGGAACGCGCCGGGTCTGGCTGGGCACTGCGGGTAAACGATCCGACGGGAATCCTTGCGGGCGATTTCCAGTTTGCGCTCCCCGACGCACGCGAGGTAAGCGTGGCGGCGGGGGAATACTCCGCGTGGCGGCAGGAGGGTTCACAGCTTCACCTTGCGCTGGTGATCGAGCCCGAATCGGGCGCCATACTTGTGACCGTTGACGGCCTTTCGGGTGCGCCCGAGGTGCTTCAGGCGTCGTTCAACGAGGGCGCAATTCCGGTTCAGGCGCCGCGCCCGCTTGAGTTTGCGCTCGCGCAGAACACTCCCAACCCGTTCAACCCGAGCACCGTCATCCGTTACACGCTGCCCGAAAACGCTCTCGTGCAGTTGACGGTGTTCAGTACGACGGGGCAGGTTATCAGAACGCTGGTGCGCGCACAGGTGGAAGCCGGGTCACACCAGGCTGTCTGGGATGGGCGCGATGATCATGGCAGGGAGGTTGCAAGCGGCACGTACGTCTGCCGCATGGCAGCAGGCAGGTACAACTCGGTGATGAGGATGACACTCGCGAGATAGGTGGGTACGCGTATCAACCGGCGGAGCGGCGCTGATGGCTGCTCCGCCGGTTGTTTTGGTTATTGCGACAAGACTTTCCCGCGGGGGTACAACACGCGCGAGACCTCTTCCAGCGCGTCCACGAGCCTCGGTCCCTCCCGCATGATGGCGTCCCCAAGGACATAAACCTTCCCTTCGCGCACCGCCTTGATCGTTCTCCAGCCCGGCGCTTCGCGCAGGGATGCGATATCCCGTTCTGTCGCCGCATGGTATCCCACAAGGATGATATCGGGGTTCCGGCGGACCAGGGTCTCAAGATCGATGCGCGGCCATGCCGTTGGCAGGTCGGCGAAGACGTTCCGGCCTCCCGCGCGTTGAATCACGTCGTGAATGAACGACCCGCGGGAAACCGTGTAGATCGGTTCGGCGATGCCTCCGAAGAAGACGAGGGGACGCGCGTTTTCGGGTACGGAATCCCCCACCGATTGCACCGAGGCAATCCTCCGTTCCCACGAGGTGGCGAGGCTCTCCGCTTCGGCCTGAACCCCGAGGATTCCTCCCAGAGTCCGCGCTGCCCGGGCCAATTCGGGGAGCGAGTCTATCTGGAATGCGAACACGGGAACTCCAAGTTCACGGATGGCCGCGAGATCGGTCGGGGAGTTGCCTCGGTTGGCAAGCACGAGGTCCGCGCGTGCCGCGACAAGCGCTTCCAGATTCACGACGTTGAAACCGGCCACACGCGGCAGAGTCCGGGCGGCGGGCGGGTAATCGCAGAAGTCGGTCACCCCCGCCAATCGGCTTCCGGCACCGAGCGCAAACACCAATTCCGTGAGACTCGGCGCGAGAGAGATGATGCGCCGGGGTGGATCAGTGACGCGGAGAGTGTCTCCGAGTGCATCTACGTATGTTCGAGGGGCGGCGCCGCCTGACGCCGTGCGTTCCGCGCGCGAACAGCCTCCGAGAAAGAAGGCGGCGAGAGCGAGTGCCGCCAGTGTTCGATGAGGAATCATGAAGAAGTACCTGTCGGGATGCGAAAACCGGGGAAGGGGTGGCGCGCGCCACCCCTCGGATGATTCATCATGCCTTCGGGTTGAGTGGAGAAATCGGCGGGACGACCGGTTTCGGTTCCTTGGCGTCCTGCACCAGAGCGGTGATCGTTTTCCAGCCAAGCTGTTTGCACGCGGCGAGGCGGAGATCGCCGGCCTGTATATCGTACCTTCCCGTCGCATTGTTTCGCGTAACGACAATCGGTTGCAGGAGACCCTGAAGCGCGATGCTCTGCGCGACCTGTTCAACGTCGTGCGGGTCCAGCTCACGAGCTGACGGGGTGATCTCGTCGATCGGGATTTCCTTCACGGCACCCTTTTCCGTTGTGATTTCGACGAGCTTGGCGCCTGCGCGGTTGGAGTAGACGTACGGCATGGCGAGGTCCACGTCAGGGCACTTCTGGAGTTCCTTGAACATGTTTTTGTTCAGCAGATACGCGGTTTCGGCACGATCTTTCACACGGGTCTGATACCGCAGCCTCAGGTTGACACCGTAATCGTACAGGTCGGAGCGGATGTAAGGTTTCACACCCGTGGCAGCGATCACGTCCCCCGTGACTTCTTCCGCGGTCTTGAGAAGAATCTCCTCCGCCCGGTCCCAGTTGGAGTTGTACGTGATCCGGACGACCACTTCGTCCAGCATGTAGGGGCTTTCCTGGACGATGGTGTAGTTGATGACTACCTGGCTGAACAGAACGGCATTGGGAACAAGGATGTACCGCCCGACTGCCTCTTCGCTGCCGACCGTTCCGCCGACCTGGTTCAGCATCGTGTACATGATGCCGGTATCGTGAACGTCTCCCACAAGTCCAAGATTGGGGAACTGGATCCGGTCACCGGGCCTGAACGGGCGTTTCAGCGATACCAGAACCCATGCCGCGATACCACTCACCGGTGCCTGCAAGGACCAGCCGAGGAGCATACCTCCGAACATGGCGAAGAACGCACCGATGGTGCCCAGCTTGCCGAATCCGTATGCGATGCCGAGAAGCACTGCCAGCACCGCCACAAGCCGGTAGATGCGGCCCACCATCGCGCCCTCGACCGGCGGCTTCCGTTTTCCTACGAGAATGACCTGAGTGAGCAAGCCAAGGGCCTCGCCGATCGCAAGAATCAACGCGAGGAGGCCGATCAACTCCAGCAGATTCATGCCGGACGCCAATCGCAACAATCGAGGCACCCTGGGTGCGATGGCGTACGCGGCGGCTGCGATGACACTCCACAGCACAAGCGCCTTGAGTGTCTTTTTCTGGTAACTGGTGAACTTCACGCCGGCTTACCTCCGCCACGGGTTTTCTGGTCTGGTTTCAGATTCATGTAATATACCAAGAAAGGCGCAAATAAGGACGGAGAGGATGAGTGTGCCCCGGGGAACTATCCCCCACATTTTTCGCCCTGTCGGTGTCCGCGTTCCGGGCTCTCCTGCACGGGATCGGCGGAGTAATGCGGCAACCGAAGCATCCGCCCGCATCGTCCGCTTCCGGTTTTCCGTGGCCGGCCCCATGGAATCGCCTTTCGCCAGTCCCTTCCTTGACCTTGTACGGCAAACTCGTATTTTTATTGGTTCATGTTTGCGAACCGCCTACCGGTGCATCGCCTCATCTTCCCGTAAATCTGCAGGAGCATTCGCATGAACGAACACAGCGCAAACACCATACGGAACATCGCGTTTGTCGGCCACGGAGGAGCCGGGAAAACCACCTTCGTGGAGGCGGTGCTGTATACCCTCGGGGTGACAACCCGCATGGGGTCGGTAACCGACGGGAACACGGTAAGCGACTACAACGCCGATGAGCAGCTCAGGAAGTTTTCGCTGAACGCAACGGTGTTGCAGTTCGAGGCCGGGGCGATCAAGATGAACGTGATTGACACGCCCGGATACACCGATTTCATCGGGGAAGCGGTTGGAGCGTTGCGCGCGGTGGACAACGTCGCGGTGTTCATCAATGCGCAGACGGGCGTCGAAGTCGGCACGGAACTCATCTGGGGGTATGCCGCCGAATTCCACAAACCGGCACTCATCGTGATCAACGCGTGCAGCCGCGAACATGCTGATTTCCAGCAGGCGGTCGATCAGGCGAAGGACCGATTCGGCAGCAGCGTTGTTGTGTGCCAGTTCCCCGTCAACCAGGGCGAGCATTTCAACCAGATTGTGGATGTGGTGACCGGGAAGCTGTATACGTACGAACCCGGTGGCAAGGGTGTGGCGAAAATCAG